>JADGAW010000009.1 GCA_015231815.1 Nitrospinota bacterium | reverse complement strand
AGGGCGACCCATTTCTCTCCCGCCGTCGCAACATACCAAAGGGTCGCACCAATCTTGGGCAAAGCGCCGAGGTAATGGTGGGTTGACATAAAACGTTGATAGCGCTCTTCCTCAAACCTCTCAACAGGACGAACAACAATCTCTTTTACGTTCATAACGGATCTCATAAAGGTCATTATTGAGAACAGAATACAACTTTTTTATTGAAATGTCCAGATGTAATTGCTAAGCATTGATTTAAGAAATACTTAGAGGGGAGGACAAAATCACCCTGCGTAGTTCAGGTCGAGGCTGTGGTATTACATTACTTTTATGGTAGAATTCACTTTCTAACACTCTTATTGAGAAAGGAACAGTCAGTTGAGAAATACATTGCACATACCATTACTTTTATTTTTTCTTTTGCTCTTAAGTACGGCACCAGTGAAAGCAGAGGAGCCTGATTTTTCTATCACTGCGGTCATTGATGTCTCTGTTACTCTTAAGTCTCAGGTAAAGCCAGAGCAAACAATATTTGTTTTTGCTAAAGCTGTAGATGGACCAAGAGCTCCGTTGGCTGTCTATAAAGGAAGTGCCAAAGATTTACCGCTGAGGGTTACATTAACTGATTCTATGGCTATGTCGCCTCAGTTTGCTTTATCAGCTTTCAAAGACAAGAAAATCCGGGTTTCAGCTCGTGTTTCTCAAAGTGGGATGGCAGGAAAAGAAAGAGGGGACTTTGAAGGAATGAGTGATGAGTTTATTCTTAAAAAGAAAAACCCTCCTCTTACAATATTTATTGGTAGTGTTGTCCAGTGAATAATTATGAAGGATTAGGAGAAGTTTATTTTCTTTTAGCTTAATTATTTTTAAATCAAAGGACTTTATGTTTACTTTCATGGCTTGATGAATTTAAACCGCTCAATGAGTAACTTTTACGAAAAGGACTTACCTTATGTCAAAAAAATTATCCGATTACTCTCAATCTGAGATTATAAAATCTCTTAAAGATGCAACGTCTCTCTCTAACGATTTTACTGACGATGAGATTATCGCTTTGGCAGATATCGTGGAAGTTGAAGAATACAATGCGTCAGAAGTATTACTACAAGAAGAAAGTACAAATCGGGATCTTATGGTAATTAAAGATGGCGGGGTAAGTATTGAAGTAAAGACTTCACCAAATCAAGATACAACAATTCAGATTCAGAAAGTCAGAAGGAATAACGTAATTGGAGAGCTTTCATATATTGACGGTTCTCGACGCTCAGCAGACGTTAAAGCGATTACTGAGACAATAGTATTTAGATTGCCATATGAGTCGTTAGATAATTTGTGTAAGAGTAATCACCCTTTAGGGTATAAACTTATGAGAAATTTAGCTATGCTGGTAAGTAGTCGCCTGAGAAATGGCAACTTTGAAATACGGTCACACCTTTATGTTTAGTTGAACCCTTCGTACTTCTTTACTGCTCCAAAACCTACTCTGCATAAACATCTTCTCCAAAAACCTGAAAGCTTAGCCTACACTAAAAACCTAATTCTCCTAATTGGGAGCAGAATAGTTCTCAAAACAAGAAGTCTTTTTTAGGACTCATGGTGGGAATTAACGTTAATGCTGGTTTCAAAATATGTCGTCATGATACAATGAAAAACATTCATATAGCTTGAATCAGTAAGAGAAAAACTTCAATAATGAATGAATTATGAAAACATTGTCAATGTTTGTAATGGTGGTGCTTTTTGCAGGGCTTATGACTGTTGAAAACAGTTTTGCAGAATGTATCTTGGGAGATTGCATTAACGGAAAAGGAGTTGCAACATCTCCGGATGGCATCAGGTATGAAGGGAACTGGAAAGACGGAAAAATAGACGGTAAAGGAATATACTCATTCCCTGACGGTAAACAATACGAAGGTGAATATAAAGACGGAATGAGGCACGGTAAAGGCGTATATACGTTTCCCGATGGAAGAAAATATGAAGGTGACTGGAAAAATGACAAAAGAGATGGCAGAGGAGTATTTAGGTATTCTGACGGATCATATTATGCCGGTAGTTGGAAAGAAGGCAAACCTCATGGTCAAGGAGTTGTAGTAAATCGTCATGGAAAAATTATTCAAGAAGGTCGTTTCATTCACGGAAATTATTCAGGTAAATAATTGTACTTTTTGTTCATTACAAAACAATAACAAAAGCAGCGTTATTGTTATATAAGAAAAACTATTATGAACTTTTTTTTGCCCATTGCTACCATATTGACTCTTGCATTATTTGCGGTCAATGCTCATGCGGTCGATATGAAATGCTTTAAAGAATTCCATGAATGCACAATTAAGAACAAAGGACAATTCAAGCTTTGTGTGGAAAGGAAAAAAGAGTGCGAATCAGGTAAAAATAACATTAAGAGCGAAATTCACACCCCCTCAACTGGTGGAAGAGGACTCACTGGACACCAAGGCATTAATAATAGAACCGAAGAAGTATCTGAAACGGTAAATTACAGAAATCCTATTAAAGATACAGCAGAAGAGGTTAGCTTAGATGAATCCTTGCAGTGTTATACAATAAGTATGTCACAAAAATCCTGTATTCAAGAGCCTTCTTCAAGATGTAAGAATCTATCAAATGCCTTTACCAGAAAATCCGACTGTGATGCCTGTTTTAGTCGGTATAGACTTCCGATGGAAAAACATAACGTAACGATTTTCATGTCGGCTCAAATAATATCAATCTGTAAACAGTACAAACGCAATCTTGTTAAACTTGCTGAATGCCAGAGAACCATTAAAGATAAGAGGGAAAGCGAGGCAACTCTTGCATATATTAATGCTCAAAAAGAAATAAATTTTCTTGTGGATCAAGCAAAAAAGAGCGGGATTCCAGGTTGTGGAAACTTTGCAAGAATACATTAAAGCCTTTCGTGAGTTTATTGTTCATCCACGGTAAATCACTTTTAAAGTTCATTTTCCTGATACGATTTGAGTTCTTCTTTTTTATTTGTCAAAGTTTAGAACTATGACAACCTATATTCTTTCGTTGTCATTTCCCCAATAGGTAATTACGAGAAAGCCTGCAAAGCATTTAAAATTAAATAAACTCTTAATCTTGTTTATAATAATGCTCTCTAGAAAAAAATTGCTAAAGAAAAAACAAGCCACCTTTTACTAATTTATTATTAATACATAGATGAAAAAAATTCTTGCAACACTCATATTTTTAAGCCTTATGATTATTTCATGTTCTGACTCTGAAGATAATCGAAGTGCGGGAAAATATAAACATATCAGCGAAGTTCCTGAAGAGGTAAAAGCAAAGATGTCAAGGGAAGAACTAGAAAAAATCCCCGGATTTAACTGGCACAACCATATTTCAGGATATTGATAAGAATGAGAAACATGAAAAAAGCTTTTTAATGTAAAAGAATTTCCTGTTGAACTTTTTAATCCCCCAGCCTTCTTTAACGCTCTTGGTGTGGTTGGCATCATTCAATTTAAAAATAGAAAAGTAAACGAATATTTTATGCAACATACAAACAATAAATCTATTGTTGTCCTTGGTATGCACCGTAGTGGAACCTCTGCCATAACAGGTGCTTTACAGTGTATGGGGGTAAACCTTGGCTCTGAACTTATGCCTGCAAAAGAAGGTGAAAACGACAAAGGATATTTTGAGCATCAGGGTATTGTTGATGTACATGACAATCTTCTTTCTGCACTAGGATATAGTTGGGACGACCTTAGACCTTTGCCAAAAGAATGGTGGAATCTCAATGTTGTGCTTCCCTTTCGCAAAAAGTTAATTGATATTATTAACAAGGATTTTAAAAATAGTTCTCTTTGGGGAGTCAAAGATCCAAGGATGTGTCGTCTTATGCCACTTTGGTTTTCTCTTTTTGATGAATTAGGTGTTTCCCCGGCAACAATTATTGTTTTTCGTCACCCCGAGGAAGTGGCAATGTCTCTTCATCACCGGGATAAACTCGATGTTTCAAGGGGATATTTGCTTTGGATACTTCACATACTTGAGGGTGAGATAGAATCAAGAGGGAAGAAGCGGGTATTTATAAACTATGATGAACTTCTTAAGGATAGTCATACAACCATGCAAATTGTTTCAGAGAGACTTAATGTTTCCTGGACTGCCCCTTCACAGGAAAGTCAAAAAGCACTTGACGCATTGATTTCACCTACGTTGCATCACTGTAAAAAACATTCTGATAATATGCCAGAATTAATCAGAAATATATATGAAATATTGGTGCGATCAAGTGTTAATGGTGAAATAAGTATTGAAGACCAAAGAGTAATAGATGATATTCGGGAAACATTTAACCGTAGTATGGAACTATTATTACCTGCCATAGCAGACACAAACCTTTTAATTCGTGAGCAAAAGAAGGTGAAATGGATGGAGGAGGTTGAGTGTCACCTAAGAGAAGTAATTAATGAAAAAGAAAAGTTATCACATGAGTTACAACTCCACTGCAATGAGTTTGAAAAAATTGTAGAACAGCAGCGTAATGCTGTGATTGCCCGTGATGCAGTAATTGATGGGTTTATTAATTCAACCTCCTGGAAACTTACGGCACCAATCCGCTTTGTTTCTGTACAATGGAAAAATATTGCACTTATTTCGAAACGAAAAAAAAAGTTTTTTTCGCTTAAAAAAAACCTAAATATTTTTCGAAATGAGGGTATTAAAGGTTTAAAGGAACATTTCACTCGCCTTATATTAGAAGAGACCGGAAAGGACTATTCTGAATGGATAAGGCTTTATGACACTCTTACAGATGATGCCCGTAAGCAAATGCAAAATGAGATTGCTCAATGGGAAGAAAAACCATTAATCTCTATCATTATGCCTACCTATAATTCCAAACTGGAATTGTTAATTCAGGCAATCGAGTCTGTAAAAAAACAGGTTTATGAAAACTGGGAGTTATGTATTGCTGATGATGCATCAACAGACTCCTCATTAAGGCCTGTTTTGGAGGAATATAGCAAAAATGATTCTCGTATAAAAATAGTTTTTCGGAAAGAAAACGGGCATATTTCACAGGCATCGAACAGTGCTTTGGAAATTGTTTCTGGTGGGTTTGTTGCGCTTCTGGATCATGATGACTTATTATCGGAACATGCTTTATTTTATGTTGTCAGAGAGATTTTGAGGAGCCCTCATGCGAGCTTGATTTATTCGGATGAAGATAAGGTTGACGAAAATGGTCACCGACAGCAACCTTACTTTAAACCTGATTTAAATCCTGACTTATTACTTTCCCATAATTATATTTGCCACTTAGCGGTGTATAAAACATCCTTAATAAAAAGCTCAGGTGGTTTTCGCAAAGGTTTAGAAGGTGCACAGGATTATGATTTGGCATTACGCTGTATAGAAAATGTATCTTCTGAGGAGATTGTTCACATCCCTAAGGTACTCTATCATTGGCGAATTCATCCTGGAAGTACAGCCTTAGCGGGAAATGAAAAAAATTATGCATTGTCTGCCGGAGTACGTGCCTTAGATGATCACTTTAAGAGGTTGAAAGTATCAGCTAAAGCAGAACTGCTCAATTTCGGCATGTATCGGATTCACTATGAATTAACTTCCACCCCCCTTATTACTATCATCATCCCTACCTATAATGGTTTAAGGTTAATTAAGCAAAGCATTAGTAGTATTATTGCAAAAACCTTGTACCCTAATTATGAGATATTAATTGTGGATAACAATAGCGATGATCCTGAGACTTTAGCATACTTTGATACCATTTCAAAGAATGAAAAGGTTAAGGTTCAATCCGATAAACGACCTTTTAACTTTTCAGCACTCAATAATAAAGCGGTATCTGAAGTAAAAAGTGAGTATATATTACTTCTAAATAACGATATTGAAGTTATTTCAGAAAACTGGCTGAATGAGATGGTTAGTCTAGCAATTCAACCTGAGGTTGGTTGTGTGGGTGCACGGTTATGGTATCCAGATAATACTTTACAGCACGGAGGGGTAATTACCGGACTGGGAGGTGTGGCAGGTCATTCACATAAATACTTACCACGTAATGAACCTGGTTACTTCTACAGAGCAACGTTAATCCAAACATTATCGGCTGTTACAGCAGCATGTCTTTTGATTAAGAAAAGCATTTATGAACAAGTTGGAGGTTTTGATGAGGAGAATCTTTCAATTGCATTCAATGATGTTGATTTTTGCCTGAAAGTACGAGATGCGGGCTACCGAAATATATGGACTCCATATGCAGAACTCTACCATCATGAATCAGCTTCAAGAGGTACTGAGGATACACTAGAAAAAAAAACACGCTTTTCTAAAGAAGTACTCTATATGCAAAAACGCTGGGGGGAAAAATTATTAAACGACCCTGCTTATAGTCCGAATTTAACGTTGGATTACGAGAATTTTACTTTTGCATGGCCACCACGGATATAATCTTCTATTAGAACTTACTGTAACGAAATAAAAAAAAATCTTTTGCCATGAAAAGAAATTACGACCTTTCAAAGACAATTTAACCTTATGTAATGAAACACAGAGAAAAAGTAAATAAAGTTCTATCTGGAAATGGTATTGAAATAGGGGCTTTACACAACCCACTGCCAATTGACAATGCTAAATGCCGAGTTGAGTACCTTGATGTTGAACCCGTTGACACTTTAGAAAATAAATTTTCAGAGTTAGCTGCTGGTTCAATAAAAAAACCAGATTATATTGGTAATATTGAAAGACAAGACCTTCCGGAAATAACGGGGAAAACGTTTGATTTTGTTATTCTCAACCATGTTCTTGAACATGTTGCGAACCCCATTAAAGTTATTGAAAATATATGGAAAGGCTTAAATGCAAACGGTAAATTCATTCTTTCCATTCCAGACAAAAGGTTTACTTTCGATAAAAATAGACCTCTGACTTCATATGAGCATATTCTTACTGATTATTATAAAAATGTTAGTGAAGTAAATGATGACCATTATGTTGATTTCCTTGCTCATGTTCATCCGGAGGTTTTCAAAAGCAAAACAGAAACAATACAGGCGATTAATAATGTCAGGGAACGGTTGGAACATGCTCATGTATGGGATTCTACGAGTTTCAGAGAGCACCTTTTTAAAATCATTCCCTTGCTTGGGATTAATGCACATTTTCTGTTTGAATCAGGAGGAGATGATAATAAACACGAGTATTTTGTCATTTTACAGAAAGAATCGAAGCCATTTATTTCTAATAGTGAACAAGGAGAACAAGAAAGTGGAATTTCTTTTCAGCCTTTGGGAGACAATATGCCATCAAGTTTTTGCTCGAAGAGCAAGGCTCTTATGGTGATTGATACGATTAATGGTAACTCTCTGTCTGGTGAAAGTTCTTTTCAGGTAAGAAAAAGTGAAAATGCAGAGATAAGAGGGTGGTGTTATAACCTTACCAGTGACAATACCTTTGAAGAGGTATATCTCATAATCAGGAAAGAATCCTTTTTCGACACCTACCCCTTTAATAAGTTTACTTTTCTTAAGAACAGTATCAATAAAGATAGCTTCTTTATACCTGTAAACTATGGAAAGGAACGTGAAGATGTTGCTACCTGTTATGATAATAAAAGAATGTTAAATACAGGTTTTGAATGCAAAGCAATCTTTCGATATGTTCCTGTTGGTAACTATCAATTATTTCTTGCCGGCATAAATAATGAAAACACAATTCTTCAAACAGTAGGGACCTCGGTTATTTGTTCAGAATAATTTGTTTCTATTTCAGCAAACACGGTTGCACTACTTCATAAAAACTTAAAGGAATTATTTGATACCTACATCTTCATTAAGGAAAAAATTTAAATCATAGCAGTTAGAATAAAGTGTAAGGTTTTTATTAAACATAGGGTCATGTTCAATGAGGGCTTTCCATGTTGACCTAAGATATTCAGTTTCATTTGTTGATTCAAACGCTTTTTTCCTGCTTACGAATTCATGGTGAATTAACTTACAAAACGGGGTATATACATTACGATAACCAACCTGAAGGAGTTTGAGACATAAATCCACATCATTGTACTCAACATGCAAGGTGTCTTCATTAAAACCGTTAACCCGGTTAAATTTAGACTTCTCAACCATCATACAGGCACCAGTTACTGCTGAAAAGTTCCTTATAAGTTTTAAATAGGCACAGTAACCTTCATCATGAGAATTTTCATGACGCTGAATGTGATCCACCAAACCGTTAAGTCCCATGACAACACCTGCATGTTGTACGGTCTGGTTTGGATATAACAAAAGTCCTCCAACAGCACCTATTTCTTTTCTAGTTGCATGTTCCAATAATGCATGAATCCATTCTTCATTGAGAACTTCAACATCATTATTGAGAAAAAGCAGAACATTTCCTTGGGCTTTTTGAACCGCAAAATTATTAATTGCAGAATAGTTGAAATCCCCTGGATAGGATAAAACATCGACATTATCTCTCTTTTTTATTTCTTCAAAATAGGTAAAAGTATCTTTTTCCTCACTATTATTATCAACAACAATAATTTCAAAAGAAACCGTTTGGGTAAATCTCAGAACTGAGTCAACACAGGTTCGCAAAAAATCAACCTTATCTCTTGTTGGAATTATGATGGAAACCATAGTGTTATCCTGAACTTTATAACGAACCCTGTAGCTTTTATAAATTAATCCATCATCTACGGGTAACGAAACATGTTCCGACAACACTTCTTTTATGGCATTATGGGAATCAAAATATTCTGGAGTTTCTTCAAGGCGGGAAAATAGTATTTCTGAAATATGACCAATCTTGTAGTTTGTCTTCATTACGGCAAAAACAACTCTTAATAATTCAGCGTAAAAAGATTGAGTGAGTTTATCTAAATTTATTGTGAAATCAGTTGCATTAAGAGCAAAGAAGTTTAGGAAGTATGGACGGGAATAAAAGAGTTCCGGTGACCAATCCGGAAAATATTGTGGGTATAGTCTTTTTCCCGTAGAATCAAGAAAATCAGTATCGGAATAAACAATAGTATAGGAAAAACGGGTTACGTAAGAATAAATAAGACTTGTTGCTTCATGATGAAGAATATCCCCTTCGCTCATAAAAAGAAGAATCCCTTTTTTGGAATTTGTTGCATCATGGAACAATGGAATATCTGACTTAAGTTCATGGTTTTTCCTGTAATTTAACAGAAAAATTGACACAGGTTTACTGTTACTTTGGTTTATTGAGTCGAGGGTTTGTTGCAAATATTGACCTCCTCTGCAATGAATAACGATGAATACACTTACTGTCTCACCTTCAATACTCTTTCTGGATTTTTCTCCAAGGGTTTTTAATCTTTTTTCATTCCTTGTTACAACTCTTTGAACAGAATATTTATGTCTTTCATAGTAAAAGGGAAGCAGATAGAGGGCAATTTTTCGTAACGCTTTTACAAAGGTTACTTTAAAATCAAGCTGAAATAATCCAATAAAAAAGCGTGAGATTAGATATAAGAGTCTCATAAGTAATGTCTATTCATCATTCAAGGTATAAGCTTTTTTTGAAGGTATAAACTCCTTATACTCTTCATCGTCTCCATTGATATATGCTGCTTCAGCAGAAAACGCCGCACCAATTTTGGTTGCAATTTCTTCTGCTTCCTTAATTTGATGTTCGTTATATCCAAAAACAAGAAACTGCCATTTAAGCTCAATATTTGCACGTTGTTTATTAATTTCTTGGGAAAGTAACGTAAGATTTTTAATAAAGAGAGCATAATCTCCTTTTCTACGATACTTTTGATACGTTTCTTGATTTACTCCATCAGCACAAGCGATGATTTGGTCAGGTTTTGCTTCAACTAACTTCTTTATTTTAATCTCGTCCAATAGCAATAAATTTGTACTTATATGAACATATATTCCATACTTTTTTGCTTCTGCTATCATTTCAAATATTTTGGGGTGAAGAAAAGGTTCCCCATAACGATATAAAGAAAGGTGAAAAAGGTATGGACCTATTTCCTGCATTATTTCTTTGAAGTCCTCAATCTTAAGAAGTTCTTTCTCGAAAATATCGTCTCCTGCTCCAACAACACAGAAAGGACATTCTAAGTTACATGCATTAACAGGGTCTATGTTTGCATAAATTGGTGCTGCTGTTATGGCTTCTTTTTTCATAAAAGCTTCAAAAAGTATTTGAATTAGATTTTTAATTTTTTTCAATTTACCGCTAAAACTTATTCCTGATAATGCTACGGTAAATGACTTTAATGTAATGAAAGGATATCTGGTATGCTCTTTTAATCTACAGCTTTTACAGATGCTAAAAACTGGTTCGTTATGATTTCTTCCGTTAATAAAATTCCTGCTGTTTTTGTAGAGAGGAGCATTTAATACTGTAATAAAACTGTTTTTCTCAAAAGGAAGTAATTCTGATTTAACGTTTGTACTCATGCAGGCACATGGTTCAATCATTTTATTGGAACGAATACTTAGAGCAAAGGAGAGGTGGCTACAATATCCTAAAAACTGTTTGGCGAGAGCAAGCTTTATTCTTCTTTTTAGTTTCATTGTTTCTGTTGAGATTAAAAGAGCTCCTATTATATGAGGAAGATTTATAATACGTTAACGGTATTCCTGATGTTTTAAAGATTTTCAGAAGTAAAACATAGACGAATTTCTTCTGATTTTCTTTTACCTTCTTACGGGAAAATGATGACTTGTATGGTTACCTTGAAAGTCTTTCCTTGCCTATTGAATCAGAGAATTATATAATTCTGTCTCCTGATTATTTTCCAGTAAAGAGAACGTGTCTGATAAAAAACAACCTCCTGTTGCGATCATTATTCCCCATTATAAAAATAAAGAGGATACCCTGCGTTGTGTCAAAAGCTTTATTTCTTGTGATTATCCAGACTTTTCTCTTTTTCTCATTGACCTCTCAGACGACTTGGGTGAAGAAGAAGTTCAAATTGAGGGGTTAAATATCATAATCGAAAAATCTGAGAATAATGGCTTTGGCGCAGCCTGTAACTTTGGTGTGAGAAAAGCCCTAACAGAGGGCTTCGAATATTTTCTTACCTTGAATAATGATACGGTAGTAAAAAAGAATTTTCTTCAACCACTTGTAACAAGTGCTCTTTTAAGCCCTCAATCAATTTTTGCTCCGGTAATTATTGACGGAAATACAGGAAGCATAGAAGTTTTAGCTCAAAAATTTTCAGAAGCATCCATAAAAGTATATCCCAGCTATCCTTCCAATGATATTCGGTTACTGAACAGTCTGATTCAGGACAATGTTAATGTTGTTTCAACAGACGTTCATTGTGGCTGTGCACTATTTTTTACCTTAAATCAGTTTAAAGAACTTGAGGGGTTTAATGAAGATTATTTTCTTTATTGTGAAGATATTGATTTGTCCTTTAGAGCTCTTAAGTTAGGATATACACTAAAAATTAGTACAGAAAGTCACATTGAGCATTATCATGGAGGAAGCAGTGGGGGACATCAAAGCAAAACGAACATCTACTACAATAGCCGAAACAGAATAACTATTGCGAAAAAATACCTGCAACTTAATAGAAAGCTAAAGTTTTTACTTGTTTTTCCTCTTTTACAAGGGGTAAAAATGTTTATTTGGTTACTTAAAGGAAATTTATCTGACTGTCTGATATTACTGAGTGCTCTCTCTGATGCCATCATGGGAAAGAATGGAATCAACCCAAAAATTGACAATACTTAAAGTCTGACTTTTCATTATGTGCAATCAGAAAATTATGATAATATCGAAGGCTTTAATAACTTATTTAAGGAGAATTTTATGAAGAAATATAAATGTTCTGTTTGTGGATATGTTCATACAGGTGATGAAGCTCCAGGGAAATGTCCTATTTGTGGAGCTGCGGGCTCAGCTTTTTCTGAGGCTGCTGCAGGTGAAGGAAAAAGTCTTCAGGAATATGTTGATGCTCAAATTAACGGAGAAGCATGGGAAGTAGTGCATTATATTGGTGCAGCAATGCTTGCTGAAAGTCTCGGTCACCCGGAAGTTGGAAGAGTTTTAAGAGGTATTGCTTCTGAGGAAGCTGACCATGGTGCAAATTATGTACACCGAAGTGGAGCCCTTGGAACTGATGTAGAAGCATTAAAGGACTTTATCAAGAAAATGGCAGCAGCTGAAATGGGTGCACATAAGATGAAAGCAGAAGGCTCTGCTCTGGCTCTTGCAGAAGGCAAAAATGAACTTGCGGGGCTTTTTAAAACTTCTTCAGAAGATGAAAAAAGACATTCTCAAATGTGGGAGTGGTGCTTAAAGCAGTTGTAAGAAAAATATTAAGGCGGAAAATTGAAGCAAAAAAGCTTCGTTTTTCGCCTTTTTTGTTTAAAAGATTATTTCGCTCCTCTACAACTCCTGTTTAAGACTTGGCATTCACCTTTTTTCACTTAACCCCTCGAACCCTGTTCCTCTAATATTGAATCTTTTTCCCTTGTGCTTCCAAAATTAAGTCAATAAATTCTCTTACGGCACTTTCACCTCCATTGTAGGTAGAAATCCAATGAACATCTTTCAGAACTTCTTTATGGCCATTGGCAACTGATGCCGATAACCCGACTTCTTTTAATAAGGGAAGGTCAATAACATCATCTCCAATATAAGCGGTATTTTCAACCGTGAGCTTTTTTTCTTTTACCAACTCTCTATATTTTTCAATTTTATTTAAAACCCCTCGAAAAACGTTCTTGACCTTTAAATCTTCCATCCTTGCAGAAACAGCATCAGATGTGCGCCCTGTAATAATCCAGAACTCAAGACCAAAGTTCATGGCTTCTACAATTCCAAGACCGTCCCTTACATTAAAGGCAAGACTCTCTTCTCCACGAACCGAAATGTAGATTTTCCCGTCGGTAAGAACTCCGTCAATGTCGAGAATAATATTCTTTATCTTTTTTGCTTTTTCCGTAAACTCATCTGCTGTAATTAATCTGCTCATAATTCAATAGTAGGTTATTTTTCAGTTATTATACAATGTCAGAAATAATTGATTCCAACAGCCTTAAAATGCAATAAACATTGTGATTCCAATTGATGTTTCAGTTAGTTTTAGGTTCATGTTTTAATTCAAGTAGATTTTGACATACTGGGGTAAAACTGCTAAATTATCCAGTAACTACATTGAAAAAATCTTTATGTAAACGAATGTATAAGCCTCTCATAGAGTCAATTCTGACATCTGATGTCTTAACCATCCCCCCCAACATTTTAATTTCTCAGGCGATTGACAAAATGGCACGGAATAAAATTAGCTGCCTTGTTGTTGAAGAAAACGATAAAGTTGTGGGAATTGTTACGGAACGTGACATTATTTATCTTAAGATGCGAAATGTATCATTTGAAGACAAACAAATCAAAGAAATAATGAGTACCCCTGTTGTAAAAGTGGCTCAGGGACTCGATATCTTCGAAGCCTACCATATTCTTTCGGTTAATAAAATCAGGCATCTCGTTGTTACAAAGGATGATGGAAGAATTATGGGAATTGTTACTCAGTCAGACATTATTAAAAGCCTTGGATTGGAACTTGAGGAAATTAGAGTTGTTTCCCGAATAATGTCAAAACAGCTTGTTGTTGTAAGTACGGAAGATAAGCTCTCCAGTGCAGTTCATAAAATGGCAGAAATGTCCTTAAGTTGCGTTATTGTTGAGAAAGACAAAAAAGGTGTGGGAATCATAACGGAAAGGGATATTATCCGACTTATGAACGAAAAGACCGATTTTCAAAATGTAATAGTGAAATATATTATGACCAAGCCATTAATTACTGTTGACTTTAATACTCCTCTTAGTGAAGTTACAAGAGTTATGGCTCAAAGAAAAATCCGTAGAGTTGTTGTTGTTGATGATGAAGGAATTATTGTAGGGTTAACAACCCAGTCAGATTTAATAAAGGGAGTGCTTGAGGGGAAATATATTGATGCTCTCAAAGAAATAATTCAAAAAAGTGAACGAGAATTAAGGAAGAAAGAAAGAAGTATTATGGAAAAAACCATTTTTCTCGATTCCATACTGTATTCAGCAAAGGAATTGGCAATAATTTCTACCGACATGGATTTAAATATTAACTTTTTCAATGCCGAGGCGGAGAAAATATTCAACTGCTCATCTGCCCGGGTTTTAACAAAACCTGTTAAGACTATATTCAGTATGACAAAGACGGATGTTAACCTCTTTGAAAAAAGAATACGAAACCTGAGTGAAACAGAAGAATATATGGATATTGTTGCATATGAAAGGGGTAAACTTCAACGTTTTCTGGGAATCAAGGTTTCTTCTATTCATGATTTGAGGCATAGAAATAAGCTTATCAGAGGATACGTTATTATGGCGAAAGACATAACAGAACGTAGAAGAGAGGAGGATATTCTTAAAGAAAGCGAGCAAAAGTACCGCTCAATTTTTGAGAATTCAAAAGATGCGGTTTATATGACAGCTTTGGATGGAAGTTTTCTGGAAATTAACCTTGCCGGGTCTGATTTATTTGGCTTTTCTCAAAAAGATATACTGGAAATGAACATAAAAGACCTCTATCATAACCCTGGAGAACGAGACAAGTTTCTTAGGTTAATTCAAAAAAATGATTATGTAAAGGATTACAAAATTGATTTCATTGACCGACAAAATAGAACTATCCATGGGGTAGTAACTGCTGTGACACAAAAGGACAAAGAGGGAAATGTCATTGGTTTTCAAGGAATAATTAGAGATGAAACAGAAAAGAAAAAACAGGATGAGTTAATTAGTCATATGGCATTTCATGATGCACTGACAGGACTTCCAAACAGGCATACTTTTTTTGATAGGTTACGGTTGGAAATTGCCCATACAAAAAGGCATAAAAAAATGGGAGCGATAATGTTTATTGATTTGGATGATTTTAAAATGATTAACGACACCTACGGTCATAATGTTGGCGATCTTTTTCTTAAAGGTATTGCCAAACGTTTAAAAGGAAGCCTCAGAGCTGATGACACCGTTTCAAGAATTGGAGGTGATGAATTTACCATAATAATGTCGGAAATTACCTCCGTAAAAGACTGTAAAATTCTGGCTAAAAAAATCATGAAGGCCTTCAAAAGACCACTTAAGATTAATGACCTTAAACTAAATGCATCAATGAGCATGGGTTTAAGTGTGTTTCCTCTTGAGGGAGAAAACCCGGAAGAACTTGTTAAAAAAGCTGATAACATGATGTACGAAGTTAAACATACAGGAAAAAACAACTTTAAAATCTAATAATTAGCCTTCTTTTTCACCTTTCCACCAACCTAATTTACAAGGATTGAGATAAAAACAATACGCTTCTGATGGTTTATTCATAAATTAACATTTGCCGCAAATTATCTAAAAAATCAATACAATATTCGGTAAAATAGCTTCCTTTAAAACATTTACCAGAAAAATGAACCAAAAAAGTTGTTACTGTGGTCTTCAAAAAAGCTTCGCAAAGTGTTGTGAAGAGATAATAAGCGGTACCCGACAGGCTGCGACAGCCGAGGAACTCATGCGTTCACGTTACTCAGCATTTGTAACAGGAAATAGCGATTATATTCTTAAATCATGGCATGAAAGTAACCGACCAGTGGATCTTGAAAAGGATGAAGATGAAAATCTCGACTGGCTTCCTCTAACAATAATTAAAACGACTGGTGGAGCTCTTAAGGATGATACCGGGACTGTTGAGTTTTCAACAGGATACCGGGAAAATGGAAAAACTTTTTATCTCCACGAAGTAAGTAACTTTATAAAAGAAAAGAGTGAATGGTTTTACCTTAACGGGAAAGTTATGCGTGATTCACAGCATAAAAAAGCAAAAATAGGGAGAAATGACCCTTGTCCATGCAATAGTGGTAAAAAATATAAAAAATGTTGCGGTTAATTTAACACCAGAATGGAGTAAACATGTATAGAACTGTTTTCGGGCTTATTTTTGCCCTTATCTTATTAGGAGAAGCACATTTAGCAATTGCGGATGAATTCAAAAAATACCCTCTGACTCCAAAAACATTGGAACTAACCTATCACTTTGAATCTGGACTTCATGACTTTTCAGGAAAAGCGGAAAAACTAACAGGGTATGTTCTGGTACCTAAAGACCTTGATCCGTCAAAGTATTATACGGAAGTTAACGTTAAGTCAAACAGTCTCGTTTCAGGAGAGCCAAATCGAGATGCCAGAGCAAGAGACTATTCAATGGAAGCATTTAAATATCCCCTCATAACGTTTAAATCTACAAGTTTTAATGGAATTCCAAATCCTATTAAACCTGGTGAGAGCTTTGACTTCAACCTAAAAGGTGTATTAACCATGAAGGGTATATCAAAAATGGTTCATATCCCAACAAAAGTTACTGCAATGCCTCAAGTTTTTAAAGTTGAAGGTGAAATTAAAATTAAGTGGGAAGACTTTGGTATTAATGAACCAATGTTTATTAACCTTATTCGACTTTATGCAGGAACAACTATAAGGCTCAGTTTTTGGCTTCCTTACGAGCTTTTTAAAGAGGGTGAAGGCACGCTTATAACAATAGGAGAGGAAGAATTTAAAGCTCTTAAGGAAAGTGTTCCCAGTAAAAATATTAAAGAATTGAATGAAGAGGAATTTACGAAGGAATATACAGGAAAATGCACAACCTTACCCGAAAAATATATGCCAATTGCATTGAGAAAAACAGTTAAGAACACAGCCCATATCAGTTGGGATGAAGGATGCAAGGCAGAAGTGTCAAAAAGAGAAAACGTACAAAGAATTGTTGTCTCAAACTTTCAACGGCATATAGGAAAACATCTTACAAAAATTCTTTTTCAATGTGACCGTGCTTTAAGTGGTGTAAAAGGAATTCAGGCAACCCCATGGTCGTGTAAAGCCATTAAAAAAGGAAGTAAGGTCATAAGAATGCTAAAGCCTGAGCGAGTTCCACCAGAGATGAGGCAAAAGCCCATCTCCTGCGATAAATATGCTGAAGAATTTGATTCTGAACCGTGGAGCAAATTAGCCGAGATGGGATTAGAAATTAAAAAAGGTGGAGCATGTATGTCACGTATTGTTGGAGATGACGAAGGAATTTGTATTCCTGAGGGAGAAAATTATGCCCGGGAATCCCTTTTGGTAAGCTCTCGAATTAGTGATGGCAGAACTGTTTTTATCGAGTGTGAAAGAGATGCTGCCCTCATGCCACGGTTTGCCTTTATCTCTCTCCTTGGCAAAAAGTGTGGTTGGAAGGAATGGTTTTGTCTCTGGACTGAGAAAACCTGGACATCTGACGAAATTAAGGAGTAAATAAAAGGAAAATAGCTCTGGTGTTAATCGTCAAAAGAGGTATATTAAGACTATTCGTTAATTCTCAGAATTGATTCAACCTTGAAGGTTTTTCTCTTACAGGAAACAAGGACTGCGTTTATAGTGTTGTTTCCTTCGGCAACTTCATGTTTAATGGGAAGTCCTGTGAGAAACCTTTTGAGAATCCCATCAACTTTTACCCCAATGACCGAATCTTTTGGACCAGTCATGCCCGCATCAGAAATATAAGCTGTTCCTTTTGGGAAAACTTGTTCATCTGCTGTCTGAACATGGGTATGTGTTCCAAAAACCATTGTGGCTCTTCCATCGACGTACCGACCAAAAGCTATTTTTTCAGATGTTGCTTCACCGTGAAAATCGACAAGAATAATATCACATTGGTTTTTTATCTCATCAAATATTGCATCAAACTTTCTGAAAGGACAATCAAGGGGGATTTCAATAAAAACCCTCCCCATTAGGTTGATGACCCCAATGGACAGACCAAACTTTTCAATAGTATAAATACCAAACCCTTTTCCCAGAACTGCTGGTCCGTAATTCGCCGGTCGAATAACCGAAGGGTTAGCAGTTATTTCGGGGATTTGATCTTTTTTGTCCCAGAAGTGGTTGCCCCCCGTAACAACATCAACGCCAGCATTAAAAACTTCGTCCAGAGTCTTGGTCGTAACTCCTTTTCCTCCTGCAGAATTCTCACAGTTAGCAACGACATAATTAACATTATGCCGTTCTATAATCTCCGGAAGTTTATGTTTAAGAACTTTTCTTCCCGGTTTTCCAACAATATCACCGACAAAAAGAAGATTAAACATAAAGTTAGTTTGCTACCTCAGTAAACCGTTGTTCTCTAATAACCACAACCTTGATTTCTCCAGGATAGGTCATTTCCTTCTTGATTTTTTCTGCTATATCTTTTGCAAGAAAACTTGAATTTGCATCATCGAGTTTTTCCGGTTCAACCATAACCCTTACTTCACGGCCAGCCTGAATTGCATAAGTTTTATCTACACCCTTAAATGAATCACCAATTTCCTCGAGGTCTCGTAAACGTTTGGTGTAATTTTCCAGCATTTCCCTTCTTGCTCCAGGTCGTGAAGCAGATAAGGTATCCGCTGCTGCAACCAACGTTGAGATTATATATTGCGCCTCGCAATCCTCGTGGTGGGAAGCAATACTATTGATTACGACTGCATCCTCGTTATATTTTTTCGCAAGATCAATACCTATCTGAACATGAGTTCCCTGAGTTTGGTGATCAACCGCTTTACCAATATCATGAAGAAGTCCCGCTCTTTTTGCTATTTTGGCATTATGACCAAGTTCTGTTGCCATAATACCGCAAAGAATCGCCACTTCTTTTGAATGCAGAAGTACATTCTGGGAATAACTTGTTCTAAACTTTAAACGACCGAGAAGCTTAATAAGGTCAGGGTGAAGATTATCAACTCCAACTTCAAAGGCTGCTTTTTCACCTTCTTCCCTAATCATGTTAATAACTTCCTTTTTTGCTTTTTCAACAATAGATTCAATCTTTCCAGGATGAATTCTTCCGTCATGAATTAAACGATTGAGTGCTAACCGTGCCGTTTCCCTTCTAATTGGGTCAAAGCTTGAAAGAACAACTGCTCCAGGAGTATCATCGACAATAATATCAACACCCGTTGCTTGTTCAAGAGCACGTATATTTCTTCCTTCTCGTCCAATAATTCGTCCTTTCATATCATCACTGGGAAGGTCAACAACAGAAATTGTTGATTCAGCAATGTGATCAGCAGAAACCCTTTGAACTGCTAAGGAGATAAGTTTTGTCGCTTCTTTTTCAGAATTTTCTTTCGCTTCGGCAAGAATTTTCTTCACATCCGCAGAACAGTCACGGCGAACATCATCCAAAAGTTGTATTTTTAACTCTCCTTTTGCTTCTTCAATCGTATAGTTTGCTATTTTCTCCAATTTTTCAATTTCTTCGTGAACAAGCCTTTCATACTTTTCCTCAAGATGTTTTAGGCTTTCTTTATGTTCATCAAGGCGAGAACTTTTTTCACTTAATTCCTCTTCGTTCCTTTTTAACATCTTTTCCTTGTGACTGAACTCCTCTTCCATTCGCTGAACTTTTCTTAATGCTTCTTCACCTTCTTTTTGTAACTCCAAGCCTTTTCTTTCAGCGTCTCTAATAACTTTCAGGCTTTCTTCCTTGGCTTCGATTAAAACTTCTTTATATTTAACCTGAGCCTCACTTTTAGAAGCTTCAATAATTTTCGCAGCTTCATTGGTTGCATTCTTGAGTTTGCTCTCAAGAAAATAACCTCTTATGTAAAACCCTATTCCTCCGAATAACAGGCTTACAACGGGGATAATAATAGTACCGATTGAATCCATTTAGATTTCTCCTCTATTTTCATTACAATTAATGACTCTTTTCTCTGTAACAATATAATCAACATGAACATCATGTTTTTCTTTCGGTAACGATTCTTTCATTACCTGTAATTCATATGCCAGTGCAACTTTTATCACATCATTTTTTCGGTGAAGCAATTGATCATAAAAACCTTTTCCAAATCCAATCCTGTTTCCTTTTTCATCAAATGCCACTCCTGGTATAACCACAAGGTCGATACCTGACTCTTTAATATCAACACCTTTTTCAGAAGGGTAAAGAATTCCAAACTTACCTTTAATTAAAGAATTCCAACCATTAAAGGTTCTTACTTCTATTTTTTCATCAACTATTTCCGTAAAAGGCAGAAAAAGAGCCTTTTTTTCATTCATGGCACAATTAATGACATCTGTTGTATTCACCTCATTACCAACGTTAAGGTACAACAACAGACAATTACTTCTTTTAAAAAAAACCTGTTGGAGAAAAATAGATGAAATTTCTGAGGAAAGATCTGCAACCTTTTTTTTGGGAAGGCTATTTCTGACGTTAAGAAGTTGTTGTCTTACAGAGGCTTTATTCATTTAGCATCTCATACATTATGCCCCGCCTTGCCGTAATATCATGTTTTTTTGAACCTGCATAACAGGTGGGTTCCCTGTAGAAAGCTTTAGGAAATTCCGCAAAGGATTTCACACCACCTCTAACGCAGGATCCCTTTCAAAAAAGTATTGGCTCAAAGAATTTAGGATATCCTCGAACAAGGCAGGGGATTTCAACCTATGAGTTTAGCAATGCCACCTAAATCTTTTTCGTAATTGTCAACTTCTTCTTTTAACGATATATAGTCGTCAGCTATTGCAAGGCAAGCTTTTAAAACCGTTTCCATATTCTCAGTACTGTTTAAAGAAACTCGATTTCCCCTTACAAGATCAATCTTGTTATTTACATAAGACTCAAGGGTCTTGATGTAATGGGCACCTTTTCTTGTTTTTAACGTAAAAGGTGTATTGAGAATTTTAATGTCAACCGTTTCATTCATGTTTAGCTATTCAAACTGTTAATAGTTTTTATAATGCCTTCTACCTTGCTTTTAATTAAGTCACGTTCCTCAGTTAATTCTGCATATTTTTCTTTTAAATCAATATCAGCAGGCTTTTCCTGCTTAATTGATTCTATTTCCAACTCTTTCTGAATAAGTTTATCTTTTAAGCTCTTGTTCTCCTCTTCTAATGTTTTAATTTTACTGCTACTATTTTTAACATAAAGGTGGATTTTTTCAATTAAATCATTCATCTATGTCAATTTATATAGCATCAAGTATCATTTTTATAACCGCAAGAAATTTATTATAAAAAATTTGCCTACCAACACAAAGTTAAATGTAAACTTTTTTTCTATTTTAACGTTCTTCCAGATTTTTACTCATAATATCTTCAATATACTTCTCTGTTTCTTTTCTGCCTTTACTTCTCAAAACTTCCAAGACGTCTGAATTCACAACCTTTTTGAGAATTTCTCCTCTTTTTTCCGTTGAATTACACCGAGTCATTAACTCCTCTCTTTTACTTCCCAATATCTCAAGAAGCTGGGCATACTCATCGCCAAACTGGGCGGTTAGTTCCTTTCTGATTTTTCTTGCAAGTGCAGGACTTCTACCGTGGGTGGAAATAGCAATTGACAAGTCTCCCCTCTTTAGTTGAGAGGGAACATAAAAGTTACAGAGTTCAGGTTTGTCAACAACATTTACTAAAATATTTTTTTCACGGGCATCAGAAAAAACCGTTTGATTTACTTCTTTAATATCTGTTGCACAAATTACCAGAAAGACTCCCTCTATATGAGGTGACGAATATTTTTCAGGGATATAGGTAATTTTTCCAGACGTATGAAGTTCTTTTAAACTTTCAGTAATTTCAGGTGAAACTAAGGTTACGCATGCTTTGCTTTCCAAAAGTGATTGGACTTTTCTTTCAGATACTTTTCCTCCTCCAACGACAAGGCAGGATTTACCAGAAAGGTTGATAAAAGCGGGGTATAAATTTTCCATGATGAAATTACATAAAAATTATTATGAAAACGTAAATCTTTTTTCTCGTGCAGAAACGTTGGGAACCTAACCTTAAAACATTTTTCGGAAGAAAGAAGAAGAAAAACCGTTAGCGCTTGTCAAGCAAGCCTTTCAACTCGTCCATGAACTCGTTGAGGTCTTTGAATGAACGGTAAACTGATGCAAAACGTACATAAGCTACATGATCGGTTTGTTTTAAATATTTCATTACCAGATTGCCAATAAATTCGGTTTTCACCTCTTTATCCGGTTGACTTCTTATCTCTTCAGAAATGTTTTTAGCCATTTCCTCAATTTTATTCTCACTAATGATTCTTTTCTGACATGCTTTTCTCAAGCCAGAGGTTACTTTATTCAAATCAAATTCAACGCGTGTGTTATCTTTTTTAACGACGGTTGGGTAATGAAACTCAACACTTTCAAGAGTGTTAAACTTTTCATTACACTCTCCACAAACCCTCTTGCGTCTGATAACAGAACCTTCGTTCATCGTTCTGGTATCCACCACTCTAGTATCTTCATTCTCACAATAAGGGCAACGCATTGTTCATTAATTATTGTAAATTGGAAAGGCGTTGCAGAGTTCTACAACTTCTTGTCTAATTGTTTTTTGTATATCACTATTTTCTATATCTGAAAGAACTTTAACAATCATATTTCCAATAGTCTCCATTTCTTTTTCTTTCATACCCCTTGTTGTAATTGCAGGAGTTCCAATTCTTACTCCTGAAGTGACAAAAGGGCTTCTTTTTTCAAAAGGAACCGTATTTTTATTAACAGTAATGCCTGCTTCTTCAAGTGCCGCTTCTGCTGCTTTTCCTGTTAAGTCCTGATTTACCAAATCAACAAGCATTAAATGATTGTCTGTTCCACCACTAACAATCTTAAAGTTATTTTTATTGAGAGTTTCTGCTAATACTTTTGCATTTTTCACCACCTGCGCCGCATAATCCTTAAATTCTGGTTGAAGTACTTCTTTAAATGCAACTGCTTTTGCAGCAATAATATGCATTAACGGTCCCCCTTGGGTTCCAGGAAAGATAGTTCGATTGATTGCTTTTGCATCGTCTTCATTCTTCGTCAAAATCAAGCCACCTCGTGGACCTCTTAGGGTTTTATGGGTTGTAGTTGTGACAAAATCCGCATAAGGAATTGGTGAAGGGTGTACTCCCGCAGCAACAAGTCCTGCAAAGTGCGCCATATCGACAAAAAGTTTTGCTCCAACCTTGTCAGCAATTCTTCTAAAAGCTTCAAAGTCAATAATTCTTGGATATGCACTCGCTCCGGCAACAATAAGTTTTGGTTTTTCTTGAACAGCCATTTCTTCGAGAGTATCGTAATTCAACTGTTCAGTTTCTGGGTCAACTCCATAAGAGACAGAATCGTACAGTTTTCCAGAGAAGTTTACTTTGCTGCCATGGGTTAAATGTCCGCCATGACATAAGTCCATACCCATAATTTTGTCACCGGGGTTTACCGCAACCATATACACCGCCATGTTTGCCTGTGATCCGGAATGTGGCTGTACATTGGCAAAGTTTGCGCCGAAAATTTCCTTTGCTCGATCTATAGCAATTTGCTCTGCAATATCAACATACTCACAGCCACCGTAATATCTTTTAGAGGGGTACCCTTCAGCATATTTATTGGTCATAATTGAACCACATGCCTCGAGAACATTTGAACTTACTATATTCTCCGATGCGATAAGCTCCAGAGTGTTTTGTTGACGTTTTTTTTCGCCCTCTATTGATTGAAAAATCTCCTGATCAAAATCTTGTAACATTAATAAACTCCTCTATTTAATATAAATATAGTACCTCAGTCATTTTAACGTTTTGGCTTATTGAAAACCTCGCCCTTAGTTTTCAAATGCTGTTATTTTATCGAGCCTTTTTTGATGCCTTCCTCCCTCAAAAGGAGTATTAAGCCAAATATCAACGATTTCCACTCCCAGTGCCGAACCTGTAACTCTTCCCCCAAGAACCAAAATGTTGGCATTATTATGAAGCCTTGACATTTTTGCTGAAAAGCTATCTCCGCAAAGTGCCGCCCGAATGCCCCTAAATTTATTTGCGGCAATTGAAATACCTATTCCTGTTCCACAAACAAGAATTCCCTTTCCTTCACCATCGGCATTATTTATTTCGTCCGCTACTTTTTTTGCATAATCCGGATAATCAACAGATTCGGACGTATTTGTGCCAAGATCCTTGTAGTCAATTTTATTTGTGTCGAGGTATTTTTTAATCTCTTCTTTGAGTTCAAACCCGCCATGATCAGATGCAAGAAAAAGAGCCATTTTTTATTGGTTTTGGGTAGTTAAGGATGTTAATTATAACACTAAATATGGGGT
>JADGAW010000099.1 GCA_015231815.1 Nitrospinota bacterium | reverse complement strand
ACTTGACGGGATGACCCTTTCAAAACGAAAGGAAATCATTGAGGCGATTAGAAAAATCTGTTTGGAAAATGTTGAAACCCTTTCCCGAATGGCTGTCGAAGAAACAGGACTTGGAAGGTTTGAAGATAAAATTATTAAAAATAAACTGGTTATTAACGAAACTCCCGGAACAGAAATTCTCAGGCCAATCAGCTACACGGGAGATCATGGTTTAACCCTTATCGAAAGGGCACCATATGGAGTTATTGGCTCCATAACTCCCTGCACCAACCCTACAGAAACCATTATCTGTAATGGAATCGGTATGATAGCCGGAGGTAATACCGTTGTATTCAACACCCACCCTACCGCAAAAAAAGTTTCTGTTTTTGTTGTTGATCTCATCAATAAAGCAATTATGAATGCAGGGGGTCCTCAAAACGTTTTAACAACTGTTGAAACGCCAACCATTGAGTCAGCCAACCAATTAATGAAACACCCTGATATAGCACTCCTTGTTGTAACCGGAGGACCAGCAGTTGTTAAGGCAGCTATGAATTCAGGGAAAAAAGTTATCGGAGCAGGTCCTGGAAACCCTCCTGCTGTAGTTGATGAAACAGCAGATATTCCTCAGGCAGCCAAGGATATTGTCAGCGGTGCTTCTCTTGATAATAATATTATTTGTATTGTTGAAAAAGAGGTTTTGGCGGTTGATTCTATTTGCAATCAACTAAAAAGTGAAATGGTTAAGAATGGAGCATATGAGTTAAATTCCATGCAGACAAAAAGGCTTGAAAAACTTTTGGTTCAGGAGCCCTATTCCTGTACCTGTCATGGAGTTGTTAACAAAAATTTTGTTGGAAAAGATGCGAAGGTAATTCTTAAGGCAATAGATGTTGATGTTTCTGATGATATCAGGCTGATTATTACTGATGTTCCCTTTGAACATCAGTTTGTTCAATGTGAGCTTTTAATGCCGGTTCTTCCAATTGTAAGGGTTTCTGATGTTGATACAGCAATTGATTTAGCAAAAAAAGCAGAGCATGGTTTCAGGCATACTGCTGTTATGCATTCAAGAAATATTGATAAATTAAGCAAAATGGCGCGGTTAATTAATACGTCAATTTTTGTAAAAAATGGGCCTTCCTATAGCGGTCTTGGTTTTACAGGTGAAGGCTATACCTCATTTACCATTGCAAGCCCAACAGGCGAGGGAATTACCACTGCAATTAATTTCACCCGGGAAAGAAGGTGTACCCTTAAAGACCGATTTCGAATCGTTTAACAGCAAGGGCAAGACCCTATTTCTTTTTTATTCCAAACGTTAGTTTTTACTTAACCATCAAAGAAATAAACGACCATGAATTTAGTAGAAAATATTTTTAAAGCAGGAGTTGTTGGAGCCGGGGGTGCTGGTTTTCCGACTCATATTAAAGTTCAGGCAAAAGTTGATACCGTTATTGGCAATGGTGCAGAATGTGAACCACTATTAGCAACTGACAGACAAGCGGCAGTTCATTTTGCTGAAGAAATTGTTGGTGGACTAAAGCTTGTCATGGAAGCAACCGGAGCCGAAAAGGGCATTATAGGCATTAAGGAAAAGTATGAAGATGCTTTAAGTGCCGTAAGCCTTGTATTAGAGATAGTAAGTAACATTACTATCCATAAGCTGGGAAATTATTACCCTGCAGGTGACGAGTTTTCTCTTGTAAAGGATGCCACAGGTCGTTTAATTCCAGAGGGTGGAATTCCTTTGAATGTTGGGGTTGTGGTAAATAACATTAATACCCTAAGAAATATTTATTTTGCACATCAGGGAACTCCTGTTACCAACCAAATTGTTACGGTAAACGGTGAGGTAAAAAATCCAATGGTTTTGAATGTCCCTATTGGAACCCATTTTCGTGACCTTATAGAAATCTGCGGTGGTGTTACTACTGAGGATTACACCTTACTTATTGGTGGTCCGATGATGGGAAGAATTTCAGATGATATTGAAGCTCCAGTAACGAAAACCACTACGGGACTTATTGTTTTGCCCTCTGACCATAGTTATATTGTCAGAAAAAAACGACCACTTGAGCAGGATATTCGCTGGTCCCAGTCCCAATGTGAGCAGTGCAGGGATTGTACAGAGTTTTGTCCACGCTGGTTACAAGGACATTCCCTCGCTCCCCATATGGCAATGAGGGTAATTGATTACAACCTTGACAGCGAACCACATGCGAAGACCATTACATCATCTATGCTCTGTTCTGAATGCGGTATATGTGATCTTTATTCATGCCCAATGAACCTTTCCCCAAGAATTATTTTTAAGGAATTTAAAAAGAGATTAATTGCAGACGGTATAAAAAATCCCCACAATAACGCTGAGCTTCAGGAACGTGCTTTGGCTGGTTATCGGAATGTACCTAAAGACCGACTTTTACAACGATTGGAAATGGAAAGGTACGATGTTTATCCAAAGCTGGTGAAAGAGGAAATTAATGTCGGAAAGGTAAAAATCCCAGTCCAACAACATATTGGAACTAAAGCTGAAGCAATGGTAAAACCCGGTGATATTGTTGGGAAAGGTGATATGATTGCTTCCATTCCTGAAGGAAAACTCGGCGCAAATATTCATGCATCCATTTCTGGAAAAATTGAGTCGGTTGGAGAACATATTATTATTTTGAAACAGTAAAGAAAAATGAAAGAGCCTTCAATTGCACTGGTAGAGTTTAGAAGTATTCCTCGTGGGATAAAGTCCGCCGATGCAATGGTGAAGAAAGCTCCTGTTTTACTTCTGGAAGCAAAAACAGTTTGTCCTGGAAAATATATTGTTCTTATTGGTGGTGAAGTTGGACCCGTACAGGAATCTTACAATGCCGGAGTGGAAGTAGGAGAGCATATGGTTGTAGATAAACTATTTCTTCCTAACGTTGATTTGCAAGTAATTCCGGCAATTCAGGCATGTACTGATATTCAGGACATCAATGCTTTGGGAATTATCGAGACATTTTCTGTAGCATCAGCAATTGTTGCAGCAGATACAGCAGTAAAAGCAGCAAAAGTTGAGTTGATGGAAATTCGGCTTGCTAACGGACTCGGAGGAAAATCCTTTTTTACTCTGACAGGGGAAATAGCTGAAGTTGAAGCGGGAATTGAAGCAGCACTGGCAACTCTTAAGGATACCGCATCTCTCGTTGATTACTCAGTAATTCCTGCCCCTCATAAAGATCTCAACCTCAAACTTTTGTAAAGAAAGATTTTTATGCAATCCATCAAACAATAGGTTTTTATAGGGTCTAAAGCTTTTGCATAAGCTGTTGAAAGTAGGGAAGGTTTTGACTCTTGGGGTTTTCATCTATAAATTTTTGTATAAACTCAGCAGCTTTTTTCTTTTCTCCTTTTGCCTGATAAACTTCGACAAGAGTTCCAATATACACGGGATAGTTGGGCTTAATTTTTAAGGCTTCCTCAATAAGTTCTTGAGCTTCATCAAGGTTACTGTTTTGCATTACATAAACTGATGCCAGATTATTCAAAACGTTTGGATCACGTTTTTTTTCCAAAATTTTATTAAAACTTTCAATCGCTTTTGGTGAGTTTCCCATCCCTATATAACTTGTAGCCAACATTATTTCAACTCCCAGCAATTCACTATTTATCGATAGAGCAAACTCATATTCTTGAGCTGCCTGAGGAATAAAGCCAAGTTTATATAAAATATTTCCGAGGGAAATTGCCTTAAATGGATAGTTTGCCTGAAGAATTCCCGGCTTATAGTCTCCTTTATTAGAGAGTTTAACTGTTTCCAAAGAGGGTCGTAATCGAGCCAACCAGCCATACATTTCAAAACTGTTTTTTAGAAACACGATGGAATTTTCATCAAAATAAACCGGAACCCAGTTCTTATCGTGAAGTAATTGGGTAATTAAGGGATTGTCTGCAGTAAGTATATGATTTAATAAAACTATATTTATATCTCTCTTATCAGTTTCTGAAAGTAAAAGGTTGGGGTCGGAACTCATCTTAAGAAAAAGACTTAGATTCTCCTCATCCTGTACTTCCAACCGATTATCGAAAAATACCTTTTGAGTTCCATCCTCATTTGCAAAAATAACATTTCCAGCACAACACATTGAAGAAAAAATACTTCCGGGAATTGCTTCCTTTTTTATAAAATCCAGTGCTTTAAAAGGGTAGACATACTCCGAAAAGCCCATCCCTGATTCCCGGTAGCTCTGTTTGTTAATAAAGTGTTGATTGGAGTATAGAAGATAGGAGAAAAAGACACAAAATACAATAGATAGTCCCCCTATTATCTGCACCGGAACTTTATTCATTAACTCCTTTAGGTTGTAGCTGGTTATTAAAGCTGAAAGGAGAGAAAAGAAAATAAAGTTTCTTCTTGCTGTCCACGCTAAATAAAGAAAAAGAATAAAGCAAATTAAGTGGGCTGGCTGAATTTTACGGAAATTTATCAAAAAGGAAATAATTCCTGCAACCATAAGAAATGTAAAGCAATAGGTTTCAATTGCGTTATTATTGAAACCATACGCTGTTGTAAACTCACCAACAGTATTAAAAACAGCAGATGAATTATCAATTCGACTAAAAAGTTCAAAGGGAAAAAACGCTCCTTTATATCCATAAGGGTTTATGAAGGTGGCAAAAGCACATCCAATACCGGTAATTCCTAAAATTTTAATCTTTTCTAAAGACCGTTCTCTTTTTAAAAATTCTCCAGTAAAAAAAGAAAAAATCAGAATAAGCCCAAGGATAAAAAGTCCTTGAGAATTCACCCAAAGAATTTGAACAAAAGGCAAGAGAAATATTAATTTACTGTTTTTTTCTTCAATATATCGATGAAGACAATAGAAAAAAATGGAGAAATAAAGAATAGAAAAAAGTTCTGGTCGGATATAAAACCTCTCCGCCGCTGAAGCTAAAGCCATGCTCAGCAAAAGTACCAGTAATGGCGTTTCATTCTCCTCCGTCTTAATCCAGAAAATTAATGAGGCTGCCATAAGGACAAAAATTAATAGATTTAAAACCTCAGCTGATTGACCAAATAGAGAATACAAACCAGCAACAGTTACTTGAAAAAGCCAATGAAGATCTATCCATTCCTTACCATTTCCGAGAACAGAAAAACTATCCATTGAGGGAATTTCAAGGGAATTCAGGATCATTTCCCCTGTTTTAAGATGCCAAAAAATGTCGCAGTTATCTATTTTATGAAGGGAAAGAATCAACAGGAGAAAAAAAAGAAAGAAATATGAACTTTTCGTTAAAAGGAATTGTGGCATTTATATGCTTTACTAGAACTATTATTAAAAAACGACTTATTATAGTGTAGTTGGTAAAAGCAATTGCTCATGTTGCTCAGTCAACAGCATGAAATTATTGAAAAAGGTTGTATTTAATAATACATTTAATTGCTTCTATGCCGTCCTTCCAATTGATTTTCTTTCCTTCAGCATAGGTTCTGCCGTAATAAGAAATACCTACTTCATAAATTCTTATATTGGGAATTTTGGAGATTTTTGCTGTAACCTCCGGCTCAAAGCCAAAACGTTCTTCCTCCAAGACAATTTGTTTAATAATGTCACTTCGGAAGAGTTTAAAACAGGTCTCCATATCGGTAAGGTTCAGATTAGTGAACATGTTGGAGAGAAAAGTGAG
The DNA here is from genome assembly GCA_015231815.1 of Nitrospinota bacterium. Lineage (GTDB taxonomy): Bacteria > Nitrospinota_A > JADGAW01 > JADGAW01 > JADGAW01 > JADGAW01. The sequence continues at coordinate 1,985 of JADGAW010000099.1, read as the reverse complement.
AAAGCCGTTTCCTATTGAATGCCAGAAAAAGAGAATTCTGTGGGGTTTACCTCCAATAAATCGGGACCCATAGACAACATCTGCAAATCCATCCAGAACTGGTTTTAATAAAAGGTTGTATTCATCAGGGTCATATTCCAGGTCGGCATCTTGGATAATCAGATAATCTCCTGTTGCTTCCTTAATTCCTGTATGCAGCGCAGCACCTTTTCCTCTATTGCTTTTATGGGAGAAAAAGTGGATATTTTCATCCGGATATTGCTCCTTAAACTCCAAAACAACTTCAGAGGTTGCGTCAGTAGAGAAATCATTGACAATAACAATTTCTTTTTTCAGATTTTTATGAAGTTTTGTCTTTCTGATTTTTTCCAGTACCTGACAAATGGTATTTTCTTCGTTATAAGCTGGAATAATAATTGAAAGTATTTGCGCCATTTTCTTGGTTTACTTATGTATTATTTGGGTTCCGACCCCTTTATCGGTCAAAACCTCGTTAACAAAAGTCTTGCCTGAGCCATTAATGATATGTGCTTTATGAACTCCCCCTTCCAAAGCGTCAAGACATGTTTTTACCTTGGGAACCATGCCACCCCTGATTGTACCTGAATTAATGAGTTCCTCAACCTTTTCCTGATCAACAGTTGAAATAAGACTACCCTTATCGTCACATAATCCATCGACATTTGTCATGAGTATAAGCTTTTCAGCTTTCATTTCCCGGGCGATAAAGCCTGCAACAGTATCAGCATTAATATTCAATAATTGTTTCCCCTGGAGCCCTAAAGCAGGAATGATAGGAACTATTCCCTCTTCAACTTTTTCCTGAAGGAGTTTATTTCGTAAAGCAATTGGTTTTCCGACAAAGCCAAGGGAATCATCCAAAATTTCTGCTTCAATTAAGTTTTGAGCATGATTGTAGGGAAAAGCTTTAACCTTTGCTTCTTCTAGCTCGTTGGTAAGTCCATGGTTTATTTTGGTAAATACTTCTTCAGCAGTCTCAACAATGTCTTTTGTGGTAATTCTCAGACCATTATGGAAATCAGAGGTAATTCCTTTTTGTAATAAAGCTTCAGTCAGGTGTTTTCCTCCACCATGAATAATAATAAGCTTAATACCAATTTCCATCATAAAGGCAACATCCTCGATGAATTCTTTTTCTGTATCTTTATCTTCAATAATGGAGCCACCTATTTTTAAAACAATAAGTTTATTTTTAAACTCGCTAATATAAGGGATTGCTTCCTTCAGCATTTCTCCAGTGTAGCCATGAAGTTTAAAAATTTTTCTGGCAGCTTCCAAAAGTATTAGTTGAGGCATATTATTTACTTTCTGAGATAATTGTTGCTTTATTGAGTTTTAGAACTTCAACGCTTATTAATCCTTATTCAGCTTAAATGCCAGTAATTGTAACATGTAGATGGATAGTAACTGTTTTTTTCATCATAATCCCTTTCCTGCACCCCTTTGTTCAGGACAAAGGAATTGTTTTTGGTTCCTTTCTTACCATTCTTTTTGTTTTTGCTGCAATAAATGCTTTTCAGAATAAGGAAATTTTTACCAACAACAAAAAACTCTTCTTCTTTTTAGCTACTTATATTTTTCTTGTTTCGTTATCTGGGCTAAACACATCATTTTTCAAGAACTTTACCCAAGAATATGCGTATTTGATTGGGGAGATGATCGTTTTTGTCACAATGTTTCTTGTTTTTGGAAAAAAGGAACACTACCGGAGAATAATTTTTATTTTTATTTTGTGCGGAACACTTGTTTCGTTCTTTGGAATTTTGCAGCATTACAACATTAATCTTATTCCCCGGGATCAATATTTTTATTTCAGAATTACTTCAACCTTTTCCAATCCTAATGATTTAGCCGGATACCTTATTCTTATCCTCCCCTTAAGTTTTTTCATGTCTTATGAAACTCAGGAGAAAAAACCCCGGAACTTTTATTTTATAGCGTCAATGATTTTATATGGAGGGATT
>JADGAW010000098.1 GCA_015231815.1 Nitrospinota bacterium | reverse complement strand
TGGAAAGGTTGAAATCACTCTGCCTGAAAGGGAAATATCTCTTGTTTCGACATTAACTCCTGCTGCTCCAGTAAAGGCATTAACAATAGGAAGTAATGAAAAAGTTGCCAATGCAGGTGCTTCATCAATTTGTGTCCAAATAATCTTAGATGTTGTCATACACTCTCCTCAAAATAAATATAGTAAAGGGTTAAATTTAAACTAATTATTATAAAGTATTTGCCGATAATTAAGGAATATTATTTGAAACCTGTAGTGCTATAATGAAACAAAATAAAGTTTTTAATAACAACTTTCACTGTTGTAGGTGTTGAAATGAATAAAATAATTAAAAAAATACTCTTTTCATCTTTTTTTATTGCTATTGCTATATTTCCTAATAAATCAATGGCAGCACTTACCGTTACTTTTCCTCTCTGGAATCAAAGCGTTGCAACATCTGGAACGGGAACACCATCCACAGGTGCATATACAAACGTTTTTTGTTTTTCGGATATTGCCGACTCGATAACGATGAACTTTTACTCGTCAACAGGAGCAAATTTCTATTCAACCACAAGTGCAATCAATGCTAATGGAACTACAGCTTTCTTAGCTTTACAGGAAACAGCTTTTATCACTCAGGCAAGAGCTATTGGTGCACAAGGAACCGGTGGAACTTACCAATATGGCGGCTTGGCAATTGTTTTTGCAAATTCTGTTAAGAGCACCAATAGTGCTGGATGTTTTGTAAATGTAATCCTGCCAGTAATGAGTAATGCATCATTTTCAATTCCCCCAACACAGAGTGTCGCACCATAAGTAACTATCTGTTCTTTTTTCTTACTTATTCAAGTAGCTATAATAGGCTTTTTACCTAAAAATTTTCTATGTAGTTTTATTTGCATGAACCTTAGTAGATCAATCTAAAAGTTCTATATGAGGTCTTTCTTAACATGGTTTATATAAACTGATGAACATGCTTCCTCTAATAAAAAAACCAAAGCATACTCTACCCAACTTACTTATTCTTAATGAACAGCATGAAATGTTTTGCTTGTGATGCTGAATCTCAAATAACAAATGGATTATTCAAGTGCAATGAATGTGATTTGACATTAAGCTTAGCAGATAGTATATGGGAATCAGATGATAGTGAAACAATATTTTTTGATGAAGAAGACCACAACGACCTCTTTAAAGTTGAAGACAGTAGTTTTTGGTTTCGTAATAGAAATAAAGTAATTCTTAAAGTTCTTAAAAAGTTTTGTCCTTCAGGAAACCTGTGGGATATTGGTGGTGGTAACGGTTATGTTACGAAGTTCCTACAAGAGGCCGGCTACCCTGCTATTTTGATTGAACCTTCATCTCAAGCGATACAAAACGCAAAAAGAAGAAAGGTGAAAAATATTATAAAAGGTTCTCTTTACAGTATTAATGTTAAGCCGGAAAGCATAAAAAACTGTGCTCTTTTTGATGTATTGGAACATTTTGATAAACCTGAAATTATGATACAGAAGATTTCACTTTTACTGCCACCATCAGGTAAATTATATATAACAGTTCCGGCACATAACCTTTTGTGGAGCCAAATAGATGAATATTCTTATCATTACAACCGATTTAACAGAAAAACATTAAATAAGCTATTAAATGCTCATGGTTTTAAGGAAATATATTCAAGTTATTTTTTCTCATTTTTATTTATTCCAATGTTAATTCTAAGAGTTCTCCCCTACAAGATATTCTCTCGAAAGAAAAGAAAAGATTTGTTCGACCGTGAGGTAAAAAAACATAATAAATTTGCTGAAACCATCATTAAGAGAATTTGTAGGGTAGAAAGAAAGGTTCTAGAATTTACAAGGCTGCCCTTAGGAACCTCATTAATTGCTGTTTATGAAAAAGTGGATACCCAATAAATTTACGTCTAAAGCTGTAAACAATAAACAAAATCAATTTTACGGAATGTTTTTTTGCTAAGCGACCCATCATAAGACGTCAGCAAAACCTTTTCGGGTTTTTTGAAACCAGAAAAGACCTAGCCAGGCAATAATAATACTGACAACAAAGTAAATCAATAAACCTGTCCAGTTTGGCATATTACCTAAGAGCAAAATACCACGTACTTGCTCAATAATAAAGGTCAAAGGGTTTAAGTACAGAAAAATCTGATATTTTTCCGGGAGGGAAGATATCGGGTAAAAAACTGGACTAACAAAAAGCAGTGTTACCGAAATGGTTGGAGTAACCTGTCCAACATCTCTAACATATACTCCTAAAGAAGCTAGAAACCAGGATATCCCCATAGTTATAAAAACAAGAGGAAGCAAAACAAAAGGTAGTAAAAAAACCGTTACGTTAAATGAAAAATGAATAAAAAGATAAAAAATAAGAAGAATACAAAAGCTGGCAAGGGAATGAAAAAGAGCAGTGCCCATATTTATCCAAGGAAGTATTTCTAAAGGAAAGATTACCTTTTTTACATAGTTCACATTTGCCAAAATAGTTGATGGTGCTCTGTTTATACATTCTGCAAAAAGAGAATGCACAATAAGCCCGGAAAAAAGGAGAAGTGCAAATTCAGTTTTACTTTCACCCCCAATTCCCCATTTCATTTTGAAAACCACGCTGAACACAAAAGTGTACACAATAAGCATGAAAAGCGGGTTGATTAGTGACCAGAAAATACCGATAAAAGATCCACTATAACGACCAATAATATCTCTTTTTGTTAATCGCAAAAGCAAATCCCTGTTTCTTTTGAGACAGTTAAATGTTTCCGGTAAGCTTGTGACAAAGTTGTTTTGACTCATTGTTTAGAAGGTAAATCAAAAAACCCCGCTGGGCATTTGGCTCTTTTGATAAGTAGAAATTAGAGGGAAAATTATCTTAATTGAACCCAATATATCGTTTTATTTTCCTTTTCGGTAATTATACATTCTTTTAATCCATTTTATTTAAAAGTGTGGCTTTTCGCCTGAACAGAGTCACTGTAGTAAAATAGACTACTATTTTTTAACATAATTATTGACTAGAAAAAGAATTAGTTTCAAGGTATACGTGACTGTATTTCCTCAAAGTCAAATGAGTGGAACTGAAATAGCTGCTAACGAGTGAAGCTTAACCTCTTAAAGCAATAGTAACTTTTGTTCCCACTCGCTACTGAGAGGTCTTACTATATAATTGTATTCTTTTAGTTTCAGGTTATCATAAACTTCCCATGAATTGGTCTTTTGCTAACTGAAAAAGAGATATATAATCTGATGATTGATTGCATAAGCCTTGAACTCATTCTCAGAAAAAGCTTTGAGACAGCTATTTCTTCCGAGGTCAACTGAACAGCACCTTCACCTCTTATTGAAGTTGCTGTTCAGTTGAAAATCTGTTCAAGGCTTATGCCATCAGTTATCTCAAGAGTTAATTGGTTTCTATCTCTCTTTTTTGGTGCTAAAGCTTAAGCAGTTAATCATTACATATTGAATTACACAAAACTTTACCATTGGTTTCATAAGCTATACGCCTTAACCCCATACACTATTTTTAGTAACGGTTATGCTTTACCACCGTTGCAAATATTTTTTGAACTGACATACAACTGCAACCTTCGATGTAAGATGTGTCAGTTCCTCCCTCTCATAAGTAATTACGATAAAAGTGAAGCAAGAAAAGAAGAGTTGAGCCTTGACGAAGTTAAATCCATCATTGACCAATTACCGAGATATGCGTTAATAACTTTTACCGGTGGAGAACCGTTTCTCAGAAAAGATTTCTTTGAAATTCTGGAATATGTTTCAAAAAGAAATAAATACCATATTGTTACTAATGGCAGTTACCTTACTGAGGAAAACGCACAAAAAATTGTTTCCCTAGGTTGTGAAAACCTTCTCTCAAAAGGACTTCTCATGCTGGGAGTTTCCCTTGAAGGGAATCAAGAGTCACACGATAAATTGGTTGGAGTACAGGGTTCCTTTCTTAAAACAATTCAAGGCCTGGAATATCTTAAGCACTATAAAAAGAAGTCTCACAAAAAGTTTCCTCTGCTTAACATGGCAGTTGTAATTTCTAAATGGAACTATAAAGATATTCATAAAATGGTCAGAGTAGCGGAAGAAAATAATATTGATATTATTAGCTTTCTTGCAGAAAACCATATGCCTCTTGAGAATAAGGACCATCTTGAAATAGACGACCTGAAATCATACCGTCCTAAATTACCAGAATATGATGTTAAAGGAATCAGAGAAGAAATTGAAAAAATTGAACAATTAAAGAATGAAACAAAGGTTGAAATAAAGTTTAGTCCCCCTGGGGTTCCTGTTCAAAATATTATTGACCAGTACGGAGCTGTCTTTCCGATGCAGGAATATGGCTGTTTTTCCCCATGGTCGAAGTTAGTTATTTCATCCAACGGAAATGTCTTTCCCTGCCAGTCCTACAAAATGGGAAATCTAAGGGAACTACCTTTAAATAAAATATGGAATGGTAATAAAGCACGTGAATTTAGAAAATCAATAAAACAAGAAGGGCTTTTCCCTTTATGCAGTAATTGTTGTATGTTGGAAAAAACTTAGTAATTAAGGGCGATGGAAAATAAAACATGTTTAATTACAGGTGCAACTTCTGGAATAGGTAAGGCAACGGCACTTGGAATAGCAGAACATGGCGCTCAATTACTTTTAGTTGCTCGAAATCCTGAAAAAGGTGAACGAGTTCGATCTGAGATAATAACAAAAACGGGAAACAAAAAAATTGAACTACTTTATGCTGATTTATCTTCTCAACGACAAATTAATGCTTTGGCAGAGACCATATATAAAAATTATTCTCAGATAGATATTTTAATTAATAATGCAGGAGGAGTATGGGGTAAAAGGGAATTAACAGAGGATGGGATTGAAAAAACCTGGGCTGTTAACCATCTTGCATATTTTTTGTTTACCCGTTTAATGGAAAAACTTCTTAAATCTACACCAAACTCACGAGTAATTAATGTTAGTTCAGATTTACACGAGCGGTCGAAACTTCGTCTTGATGATCCCCAATTTAATAAAGGATACAGTGCTTTAAATGCTTATGGTCATTCGAAGCTTGCAAATATAATGATTACCTATGAATTTGCACGACGCTGGAAGGGGTCTGGCGTAACAGTTAACTGTGTTCACCCAGGCGGGGTGGCAACCAAAATAGGGTACGGAGGAAACTGGTTTATTAAGTTAGGCTGGTGGCTCATGCTCCCAACACTTATTTCAGAGGAAGAAGGAGCAAAAACAACGATTTATTTAGCAACTTCAACCGAAGTTGCAGGGATAAGCGGAAAATATTTTGTAAAACAAAAAGCGATAAAATCCTCTCCAGAATCTTACGACGAGAAGAAGGCTAATGCTTTATGGGAGTTAAGTGAACAAATGGTTGAACTGGCTTAAATTCGCTAAGATTTCTCCATCTGAGAGAAATAAGGTTCCATTGTAAAATGGTGTGAAAAATCGGTCTTTCTTTTCTGATGTTGAGCACTATTTTCATAAATAGTATAATCATAATAATGTTTTCCCACAATCTTTTTTCTCTCGAAACTCTTGTAAGCAGATTATTTTTTATCTTTGCAGTCTTTTTTTCCTTTTGTGTTGTATCCCTCCAGATAACAGTTCCGTTAGGAATGAAGTTTGGTAATGTAGCAAACTTTCTTGGAATATTTACCCTCTTTTTTTTCTGTTACCTTCTCTATATCTTTAGAAATTTCCTGACTGAATGGAACCATAAAGAGCCTGCTACAAAAATTTTATTTTTCCTTATGCTTCTTGGTGGGATGCTTTCATTGTTTTCATTAAGGCAGCATGGTGACGACCTGCACTACATGGCAAAAGTTGTGTATTTTTATGAAAACCCCTGGCTTCCGATGGACTTTACCGCAGGGCATTTTGCATTTGAGCACTTTGATACAAGAATAATAAAGTTCCTCGGTGAAGTCATAGATTACTATTGGGGAATGGTTGCATATTTTATTGGTGTTCATCCTTTAGCAATATATCACCTCGTTGTTCCTTTTATATTTGGTGCTGCTATCCCTGCTGTTTGGTTTCTTTTAATTTCAAAATTTGTTGACAAACCACTCAATGCCGTTATTGGTTCTGCAATGATAACGGGATTTCTATGCATAGATGGAGCTTCAAACCTCAGTTATGGAAACTTTGCTTTTATTAGAATATATGAGGGAAAAGCAATTATGCTTTCAATTCTCATCCCACTTTTTACTGCATTTTCCATCGATTTTTTTCATGAAAGAAATCTTATAAACTGGACTAAATTGTTTATTCTCGCTGTTTTCTCAGCAGGGGTAAGTACCTCTTCTGTGTTCATCATACCTGCTTTAATTATTCTTTTGAGTTCTGGCTTTTTCTTTGCGAACGGCTTTTCACGCAATAACTTCAGGACTGTCTTTTACTATGGACTAAGCGCAATTCAACCTGTCTTAATAGGGTTAATTATTTTTAGTTGGATGACTAAATTTTTTGGAGTGAATAGTATCATTCATGCTGGCTGGAGAAAAAGTTTTGCCGACTACTTCACAATGCAATTTGGAGATTGGACAACTCCATCAAGTTTTCTTCTGTTTTCCTCTTTGCTTTTATTGTTTGTTTTACTCAAAGGAAAAACAAGGAGATTTGTTTTGGGTTGGGTTTTTTTGTTATTGTTAACCTTTCTCAATCCATTTCTTTCTGATTTTATGAGCAGCAAACTAACATCTCCCAACGGTTACTGGAGGTTATTTTATCTCCTTCCCTGTCCACTTGCTTTTGGGTTGGCAGTAGCACTTATTCTTGAACGTTTTCAATTCAAAGAGAAATTTGCATATAAAGCTGTTGTAATAATGACGGTTACTTTTTTTATATTAAACAGTAGCTCATTCATTCATGCAGTTTTCCAAAATAGAAACAACTCTTATATGAATTTTCCACCAACATATAAAATTAACTCTGATATTTATAACGATGTTCAAATTATTATAAATAAATCACCGGAAGGGCCAATGCTTGCTCCTATACGTTACTCTCGGGTAATTCCGATGATTACCTATACCCGTCAGCAACTGGTGATGTTACAAGGAGGAAAAGATATATTGCTTCTAACTAAATGGAATGGTAATGTCCAAGACGGAATAAAAAGGCTTATGGCTGTTAACTTTATTTCTGCACCCCGACAAGACGGGCTAACCCCCTTCTGGGACAATCTAAATGTATATGGAAATAACTATAAAACGGAGACAAAAAGTTATGACTACTTTATTGAATTTTTACAGAGAGGCTTAAAATCAGTTGTTGTTGACACTAACCTTCCATCATTTCATCTTGCTGAAAAGACTCTTATTGAAAATGATTTTAAACTAATTTATACGGGAGAAAGGTTTCTCTTATATACAAAAAATAGCAAGGAAAATTAGCCCTACCATCAACAATCTGAGCCTTCAGTCGAATTCTTTGTCTCTCTCAGCTAACCAACCAAGTACACGCCTCAAAATCATATTATTTATTCGATAGTTAACACTTCTCTATATCTAATTAGGATTGAAACCTTCTGAAATCAGGATTTTTCTCTTCACATTACTTTCTACAACTATTATTATTGAGAGAGCGTTACTCTTTTTATAACTTTACGTGAAACCTATATGCTGTTTTGATGAGAGCAGTTATTATTATATACTTATTAATATTTTAAAATCTTTTATAAAACGTTTTAGAATTTA
>JADGAW010000097.1 GCA_015231815.1 Nitrospinota bacterium | reverse complement strand
CCGATCTAATTGATGGGACAAGCTTTGAACTCATTCTCAGAAACGGCTTTGAGTCCGCCGTTTTTTCCGAGGTCAACTGAACAGCACTTTCACCTCTTGGTGAAGTCGCTGTTCAGTTGAAAATCCGTTCAAAGCTTGTCCATCATTGGTTTCAAGAGTGAATGGGTTTTTATCTCTATTTTTCAGTCCAACTTAAAGAGTTTTTTAATAATGCGTATTCCTCATTACGGTAGCCAAGTGCTTTAAATAAATTGGAAAGTTATAAAAAATTAGTTTAAGGTGTCTTTTCCCGGTAAAGGAGAGAATGAGTTCCCCGCAATAGGCTGGGGATTTTTAACTGTAGAGGACACCGGGAAAGGCAATCATTGCAGTCAGTACATTTATTGCCAAAATTACCGGGAAACCAGTGACCATCTGGTTCAAACATATTGTAGCGATACCTTCCGAAGTTAATCATGTCATAGCCAACAGCCATATTGCGAAATCGAAGAATTTCTGGAATATTGATTTTTTCTGGACAAGGAAGGCACTCAGAGCAATAGGTACAGTAGTTTTCTCCAATATTACTGACCATCTTGTCCATTGACACCATTATTTCCCTATCCTCCGGAGAGAAGTAAATACCATTATTTAAAACCCCTAATGATTCCTTAAATTGAGACAGCTCATTAATTCCAAAACTCATAGTTGCTATTTCGGGGTGGCTCAGGCAAAATCGAGCATTAAACTGAATTGGTGTTAATGGTTTGCATGTGTTTTTGACCTTTTCCGAAGCATTCCATAGTTGCCCGCCTTTATCATTGGGAGAAATAATAAAAACACCCAAATCCTTATGCTTTGCCAGAGCTACCACAGGGTAATTTCTTTGATAAAAGTAGTAATAATGCAGGTTGACAAACTCAAAGAGTCCGGTATTAACCGAATCCATTATGACGTTTAAGGGGCCATGAGTGGAAAAACCGATATGTTTAATGAGTCCATCCTTCTTAAGTCTTAGAAGTCCATCTAAAGCACCTCCTTTTTTAACAACATTGCTCAAAATTTCGTGGGTGTTAATGCCATGAAACCCGTAGAAATCAACATACTCCATTTTCAGGTGTTGTAGTTGAAGTTTAACTTTTTGAATCATCCCCTCTTCATCTTCTGCTGTTCCTTTGGTCATGAAATAATATTCTGAACGTTTCTTATCAAGTCTTGATAAAACCTCTCCAAAAAGATGTTCACTTTTCACGTACCCCCAGGCAGATTCAACATGATTAATACCAACGTCAAAAGCTTTTTGGGTAATTTCAATACAATTGTCGATGGAATCCTTCGGCAATTCTTCTCGTGGTTCATCCCAACCATGTGGAAATCGCATTCCCCCCAGAGTTATTACTGAGATTTCTTTTTCTGTCTTTCCAAACCTTCTATATTCCATATTATTTATGTTTTGTACTTATTTGATATATTAAATCAAAGTTCTGTCAGGATTTTTCTTCTTTCTTTTTCCGAGCTTTACTGAAAATGTTTTTTGCGTAAAGAGCCACTGGAATCATAAAAAGTAAAACAGCACAAAAAACAATCAGCAGTTCTTTATGAACAACGCCTTCTGTAATCATTTTTCCAATTATATCTGCACCAACAATATACAGAACTGTTAGAGGCAACATACAGAGCCACGACCACCAAACATACGTCCAGAAAGAAACACCGGTCAACCCAAAAGCAAAGTTAAGAAGGTTATAGGGAAAGATTGGTAACAGACGAGTTATAGCAACAATGACTGCTCCGTGCTCTTTGGTGAGGGTATCAAGTTCACCAAGTTTTTTGTTTTTTTTGAGCAGATTCGTAACAGATTCACGAGCTACATAGCGTGCAATAATAAAAGCAAAAGCACCCCCGGTCGTTGCCGCAATACTTACATATATAACCCCCATCACTGAGCCAAATACCATCCCTGCAACAATTGTTAATGGTGTTCCCGGAATGGCAAAAATTGTTGCCAAAATATAACAGAGAATAAAAGCTATCGGCCCCCAATAACCCAGTTCCTTAAACCAATGCTGAAGGTTTCCAAGCTTTCCTCCAAGTTCGAAATAGTATGATACCGCAAAGAGGAACGCAATGGTTCCTCCAAAAAGAAATAATTTTATTGTGTCATTTTGGTTGCTCATTTAAGGTCCAGTCGTAAGGGAGATATTCCACTTCAAAAGTTCCGTTACTAATATAGTCGTTGTCCTCTTTGCTCATAAACTTCCTGAGGTAATTTAACGATGCTTTAATCGTAACCATAATTCCTGAACTGATATTATCCGTTCCATACTTTTGCATAAAGTCACTACCGTACCATTTAAATATTTCAGAGATGTAAAGAATGTTCTTTTCTTTATCAAGCTTAAATTTTGTTGGGTCATTTAAAAAACGTATTGTTTGATGCTTAAACTGTTCGTCAATAATATCTCCTTTATATGCTTCGTTCCTCAACCTCGGACTTGATAAGGCTCCCATACATAAGGCAAGATACATTCTTGGATAGCCAAATTGTGCCCGTAAAACATCACTTTGAATGCCGTGCAAAGTCATGCTCCAACCGAGAATTGGAAAAAATTTATCGTTCCAAACTTTAGGAATCTGAGCAATACTGTTTTTAGGATATCTAAATGAATTTAAAAAGGAGGGTTTAATCGGGTAGTTATCCAAAACAACTTTGAGAGTAAAAGCATTGTAGGCATTTAACCAAAGGGCAAACTTATCGTTGTCATACCATTTTCGGTATTTATTTACATCTATTTTTCCCAGCCTAATAACAAAATCATCTAAAACCTTTTTTTCCGTCATTAACCCGGCATAATTAACCAAACCGTTGTCATCAACATATTTTTTTAAGAGACCCTCATAGTCATCAAATGAAAAGTCAGTGGGAACAAGCTTTTCCTCTTCAGCAACAATTTCCTCCGCCATTACGAGTGAGTTATTAAGAACTACAAAAGCTGAAAGTAAAATAAGGCAGGTTTTTATTACATTCTTCATTCTGTTCACAGTCACACTCCTAAGATAATTGTTTTTAATTTATGATAATGCTCCACTACAGGAAGAACCAGCTCCAGCCGTACAACCAAAACAATGCGTTCCTGTGGAAATTCTTCTTTTGTGAAAAAAATCAGGGTTAAAGTCCTTGATATCCTGAGGTAACCCTTTATCGATATCAAGTCCGATAGCCATATTAAAGTCACAATCGTATATTTTACCGTTCCAACCAATATTTACCTGATGTCTGCACATTAAACCTGTTAAGGTCTCAGGGTTAAAGGAAGAAATCAAGAGGTTATTATATTCCTCAACCTTTTGATCCTTCTTAAGTTCACCGAGAAAACGACCAAGGGGGATATTGGTAATAGCAATTAATTTGTTAAATAGAATTCCATGCTTTCCTAATTCTTTTTTATATGATTTCTGCAACTCATTTTGGTTAGGAGGCAGAACGTAACCCCCTGGATTATAAACAAGATCAAGCTCCAAATTGCTATTCACGCCATAACCATTGGAATTTAGTTGTTGAAGAGCTTTTATGCTTTTTTCGTAAGTTCCCTCACCTCTTTGTTTGTCAACATTTTCTTTAAGATAGCATGGCATTGAAGCAATAATTTTTACCTCATTGCTTTTCAGGAAATGTATTATCTCACTGGTTAAAAGGGACAGGTTACTCCTCAGTTGAAGGGCAAACTTTTTTTCTTTTGCTTTTTGAATAAAATCCTGTAAATAAGGATGTATTTCCGGCTCACCGCCTGTAATATCAATATAGTCTGGTTGAATCTTTTCCGCTATGAGAATAATGTTTTCCATTGTTTCCCACGACATTTGTTCCTTTCGATCAGGTGAAGCAGAAACATGACAATGACTACATTTCTGGTTACATTCAAGCCCAACGTTTATCTGAAGCACTTTTATTTCTATTCCATGAAGTCCTTTGCCATTATAGGAAGAGATTTTTTGTTCAAAAATATTCATTTTTTATTCGTTAGCTTCTACAGGGAGGTGTATTTTACCTTAAACATCCCCATGGAAAAATCTACCCATTATTGCTTTCGTGTTTTTTGTGCCGTTTAGGTAAGAATGTGTAAAACTTCTACCAAAAATATTTTCAGAACAATTTTTGACCTTCTTCTTAAGGCTGAAAAATAGAAGATAGAATCTGATGGTTAATGCCATCAATTATCTCAAGAGTTAATTGGTTTCTATCTCTCTTTTTTGGTTAAGAGGTTAGGAAAAAAAGTTTTTGTTGGCTTTGCAACATGGGAGTGAATACCGTTTGTGACAAATCAGTAAATTCCTTTTTGGTAAAAATATCAATTCCTTCACTAAACTTTTGGTTGTAGGGGTCTTGTTGTTCCCCCATTCGATATTTGTCACTTTTCCACTTTTTTTGAGCCATTTCCATGGCTTCCTTTTCATTTTTTTCTTTGAAAATAGCTTCTGCATAGGAAAAAGATGTTTCTGGAAAGAAAAAAAGCGGCCTTGTTTGTCCCAGCTTATAAAGTTCAAAGAGGTTCTTAACTGTTTCAGCATCAACAGTTTCCGGTAAATAGTAAAAAGCTCCATCACTTCCCGCAATAACCGTTTGCATTGGTTCTTTTCCCTCAGTATTGAGTAAAAGGTGGCATATCCAGGCATTAATCCTGTCTTTAGCTTTTAGTGTTGCTGGACGAGAGAATATCAGACCGGAAGAATATATGTTTTCCAGCTTTCCTGTAACCCTTAAGCCATTAATTTCCCTATCAATTTCTACGGGTAGTTTTTTACCTTCAGAAGTTAAAGAGAGTAGCCTTTGACACTGTTTTTCAGTTTCCACATGAATTTTATTAAACAAAACATCTCCGACTTTACCGTAAGGGATTTTTCCCTCCGCCCGATACCGTTCAAAAACCTTTTTTGTATCCTCTCCATTGTCCCATTGCTTTATTAAATCATTTGAAATCAAATATTTTTCCAAACCATCAATAACAAAGGGTTCACTTTCCGGCAATGATTCTCCTCCCCTTTCAAAATACATTTCAAGTCGATTATTAAAAAAGTATTTAACCGGGTTACTAAAAAAACTACAAAAGGGTTTTATGTCAATAGTTTCACCCTCTGGAAAAGAAAGGGTATTAAACTGATGATAAAAAGGGCTCTTTATGCTCTTTTGCCCACAATTTGCAACAGCGGCCTTATAGCTTTGGTGAGAATAACTGTATAGATTCTTCTCTCCAGAAAAATAACGATGACTAAATGACTGGAGGGGATGTTTGTAATAAATAGAGGTCGTATCTATACTAAAATTATTTCTCACATAGTCCAGAAGCTCTGAAACAAGAATTGAAGGTGGCTTTTCGGTATTGTCCTTAATGTTTCGCCCCGTATAGCTTATCAGAAAATAATCTCTGGCAGATAAAAGTGCTTCCAGAAAAAGATACCGATCTTCGTGAGTAACTGACCTGTCCCCTAACCTTGGCGTTGTTCCAATAAGGTCGAAACTAAGAGGCTTGATGTTTTTTGGAAAAACCCCTTCGTTCATTCCACAAAGACAAACCACCCTATAGGGAATACAGCGCATAGGAAGCATTGCGGCAAAGGTAGCCCGACCTGTTATAAAACCACCTTCGCTTCGTTCACTTTCCAAAGTATTTTTTAGGTAACTGGTAATGAGCTCAATCGCTGTTTGATGATTATATCCACACTTTACCTCTATTTGTCCCAAATTGTTAATACTCTTTTTAATATCAAGAAATGCTCTTTCCTCCTCATCAAGGGGCAAAAAGAATTTTTCTAAAGCTCTGTTCAGAAAATTTTGCCATTCTCTCAATGTCCTGTCATGTTTAATATCTGATGAAAGTAATTTCAAAGCTTGATAAAAGTTCATAAAATTACCCAGAATTTCCCCATCGCTTCCTTCTATATCACCAAAAGGAAGGGTCTTTTCAAAAAACTCTCCTGTGTCTGGGAGAGCGTAACCTGCAAAAAGACGTTTAAAGCCCGCATCCCAACTGTTTTGCTCAAATGGTGGAACATTAATATCTGACCGATGTTTTTCATTCATGCCCCATCGAATTTCAGTACTTTTGACCCAATGCTCAATGGTTTCCAAATTTTCTTCTTGAAGATTAAAAGACCTCATGACAATTGGCAGGGAGAGAAAGTCAAGGACTCTACCTGCTTCAAAACGACTTTGCGCAATATCCAGAAGTGTAAAGAAAGTATTAACCAAATAGTTTTCGTGCATTACCGAGCGATCGGTGATGGAATAAGGAATTCTTTTTCTTTCATGCTCAGGGTTGTCAAAGATTGCTTTTATATAGGGGGTGTAACCTTCAATATCCGGGGTCATAACTAAAACATCCCTTGGAGTAATATCAGGAGAAGAAGAAAATATGTTGAGCAGATTGTCGTACAAAACCTCAATTTCCCTCATTTTGCTGTGAGTTGAATGAACTTGCAACGATTTATCTCCTTCCGTAACTCTTCTTTCCTTATTTTCTGTTTCATCCTTAAGGTTAAGGATGTCTTCCTGTATTGAGGAAAGAATTAACGTATTACCGGGGTTAACAAAAAACTCCTCCTTTTCGAAATCCAGATCCTCACAGATATAAAAAAGATCCCGACCAACCTTTCCCATCGAAGCTAAAAGGTTATTTCCAACATCAAGATGAAGCATTTCTTCACTTATTGCGTAGTTTCCCTTTTTAGAAATACGGGCAATATCCTTTTCAGAAACAATATCCAACCAATATTCACAGCACGGGTTTACTAAAAAAAGGTACAAGTTTGTATAATCCGAAAGTACCTTTAAAAACTCCAGATGAAAAGGTGGAAGAGCTGATACGCCAAAAACAATAATTCTTTGGGGAAGACTTAGTTCACTTCCCTGCTTAAGCTTTTCAAATATTTCTTGCCGTAATGACGCATAATGACTTCGTTGGTTTTCTTTGATAATTTCCCGCCAGAGAATACTTTGCCAGCCCCCATCATGTTGATTGTTTTCCCAGTCATGTATCATGTCAGAACGAAAGACTGTATATCGATTAAAAACTTCCGCTATTCTCTGACACAATTGATAAAGCTTTAGAGGATGCTTTTCCGAAAGGTAATGGTTTATTTCGTTAAACTCTTTTTTCCCTCTTTGTTCCGGAAGAATGTTCATGAGTTTCCAGGTCAGAAATTCTTTATCGAAGGGAATTGGTGCTGTACCTGTTGGGTCAACAATCAACCTATAGATATGGGTAAGGAGTTTGTTTGGATGAAGAAAAGAAATATTTGCTGAAACCCCCAATTGTTCAGCAAGTTTTATATGAACCCACTGTTCCATACCCTTACTTTGAGTAACGATGATTTCCTTCTCAAAAGGAGATGCAAGAGGTTCTTGAACAATTCTTCCCATTGCGTTCATCAAGATTTCCATCCTGTTGCCCACAATGAGTTTTAAACCGACCATATGACCTTACTTTTCCCCTTTTTGATGGGTAAACACCAGCCATAAGGCATGAATCATTCCGGGAATACCTCCCAATAACGTTAGCGCAAGGTTAATCCAAAAGTGCGTCGAAATACCTACTTGCAAAAAAGCAGTAACAGGCGGCAATAAAAGTGAAAAAATAATTTTAATAATAATCATAGAGTATTACTGAATAAATAAAGATGTATTTTAATATGCTTTCTAGAAATCCTGAAAAATAGAGATAAAAACCAATTAACTCTTGAGACTGTTGATGGGAGAAGCTTTGAACGGATTTTCAACTGAAC
>JADGAW010000096.1 GCA_015231815.1 Nitrospinota bacterium | reverse complement strand
AAGCTACAATTGATGAGGAACTCATGATTTTTGTTACTCCCCATAAAACAGGGGATGAAGTTCAATAGTTTTTTCCTATAAACATTCATGTTTGATATTTATTTAGACCATAATGCAACAACTCCACTCAGAGAAGAAGTTTCTCATGAAGTAATGGAGTGCATGAATAACAACTATGGTAACCCCTCATCGATACACGGTTTGGGACAAAAAGCTAAAAAAAAACTAACAGATTCCCGAGAGACTATCGCAGAGTTTTTTAACGTTAAACCCTCTGAGATTGTTTTTACCAGCGGTGGTAGTGAGTCTAATAATCTTGCTCTTAAAGGTTTTAATAGTGTTGATGGAAAAAATCATATCATTACCAGCAAAATAGAACACCCCTCGGTTATTGAGACCTGTAAATACCTTGAGTCAATAGGTTTTTCTGTTACTTACTTAAATGTTGATAGCTGTGGAAGGGTTGTTCCGGACGAACTAGAGTCAGCGATAAACAACAAAACATTCTTAATTTCCCTTCAACATGCCAATAATGAAATTGGTACAATACAGAATCTTGAGTCTATTGCTCTTATTGCTCATAAATATAACCTTATATTTCATGTTGACGCAGTTCAATCTATTGGTAAAGTTCCTTTGAATTTAAGAGAGCTTAACATTGACCTTTTATCCGCTTCTGCTCATAAAATTAATGGTCCTAAGGGTGTGGGATTTCTGTATATTAACGAAAGGTTAAAAAAGCTTACTCCTTTAATTCATGGAGGACCACAAGAAAGGAAGAGAAGGGCTGGAACAATAAACTTGCCCAGTATTGCTGGTTTTGCTAAAGCAATTTGTCTATTAAAAAATAGTTCAATAAACCACGATGTTTTATCGGTAAGAAATTTTTTTGAAGAAACTTTGTTACATAATCTAAGTAATGTAACAATAAACGGGGATGTAAAGAGCCGTTTGCATAATACAAGTAGTATAACCTTTCATGGTGTCGATAATGAAGCGGTGTTAATAAGCCTCGATATTAAAGGTATTTGTGCCTCTGCCGGTTCTGCTTGTTCTTCTGGCTCAATAAAACATTCACCAGTACTTAAAGCTATAGGTTTATCAGATGAAGATTCTTCTGCAACAGTACGCTTTAGTTTTGGATATAAAAACAGCATTAGTGATGCAAAGTCAGTGGTTCATGAGCTGGTACAAATCATTACTCATATACGATCAATCAACTAATTCAGTGATATCTATTTATTCAAAGATAAAAACTTTATTTATTATTATTTTTCTTTTATGCGCCTACCAGTCTTTTGCTAATAACCTAAATAGTATTACCGGGAACACTTCAACTTATAAAAAATCAGATAACATACTATATAGTGAAGAGTATTTTTTTAAGTTTGCACAGAGTTTATATAAAGTAAAAAATTATCAGGAAGCAATAATAGAATTTAAACGTTTTGTTTATTTTTTTCCTAATAGTAATAATATTGATAAAGCTGTCTTTTTTCTGGGAACATCGAATTATTTTTTACATAGATATGATCAGGCAATATCTTTGTTTCGTTATCATATGAATAAATATCCTGAAAGCAATTATGACCCTTCTATTTTTCTCTCTCTGGCTTACTATGAGAAAGGAAGTTTTCTTAATGCTGCATTATTTATTGAAAAGAGCAAAAAAAATAATTTCTTTCTTAACTATGTTCAGGGTTGGGCTTATATGCAGTTAAATAATTATCAAAAAGCTCAAGAGGTTTTTATTGCGTTACAAACCAAAGGTTATGAAGTCGAAAATATTAAAAACATTATTCATTCTTTAAACAAGCTTACTGTGCCTGATAAGATAAAATCTCCTCAACTGGCAGGGGTTTTATCTCTTCTTCCTGGTGCCGGACAAACTTATGTTGAACGTTATAAAGACGCTACTGTAGCTTTTTTCTTAAATGGGACATTTATATATTTAGTATGGAAAGCTTTTAAAAAGCGAAATTTTATTCTTGGGGCAATTGCCTCATTTATTGAGGCAGGTTGGTATTTTGGCGGAATTTATGGCTCTGTAAGAGGTGCTGAAGTATATAATCACACTGTAGAAGATATAACAAGACAAAACTTACTGGAACTCAATAAAATTAATCTCTTAATGGAACCGTATTTAAATCAATGATTATTACAAAAAGAAAAGAAAACCCTGAAATATTAAATAAACTTACAGGAAACGTTAAAAAGGTTTTTCTTGTAGGGTGCGGTGAGTGTGCAACTGTTTGTAAAACAGGTGGTGAAAATGAACTTAATGATTTAGAAAACTTTTTAACGAGTAATAATATTGACGTTGTTGCAAAAACTATTGTAGATGCAACATGTAACGAACCTGGTGCCGGACTTAAGTTAAGAAAGCTTAAGGAAGAGAAGAGGCAGGCAGATGCTTTTATCGTAATGAGTTGTGGTGCCGGTGTACAAGCAATTACAGAGAAGGTAGAAGCTAATCAGCTTGTGCTTCCGGGATGTGACTCTCTTTTTCTTGGCAACATTAAAAGAATAAATGATTATAATCAAAAATGTTCTACCTGTGGTGAATGTATTATTGGAGACTTTGGTGGACTTTGTCCTGTTACCCGTTGCCCTAAAGGGCTTTTAAATGGACCTTGTGGTGGTTCAGTCAATGAAAAATGTGAAGTTGATGCTGATAATCCCTGTATATGGATTGTCATTTATCAAAGGTTAAAGGGATTAGGTCAGTTAGAAAATCTGGATAAATTTTACGAACCAAAGAATAATAAGTCACGTACAAACCCCTCTTCTGTAAAAGTCGAACGATGAAAATAAAATATAACCTTTTTCTGTTTTTTTTATTTATCTATTTACTTTCTTTTTCCCCTCTATATGCAGATAACTTAGGTAATAAAAGTGCTACTGTTTCAGTAATTTCTGAGATCTCCCTTAGAGGAAATAAGGAGGACTTATCACGACTAGAGGAGAGAGCTGTTAGTCTTGCTCTCAAAAACAGCTTGATTGAAGCAGCCTCTAAGCGGGCAAATGACCGTTTAAATACTGAAATTGTTGTTTACTATAAATCGTTGAAAAACTCTGAGCTTATGAGTTATATTCATGGTTACAATATTGTATCCCTCAACTATGACGATAGCTTTGAATCTCTTAACCTTGTTCTCAAAATATTTATTTATGCTCAGCCTATTATTAATGATTTTAATAAATTCAATATTACAAACAGTACTAAGGAAGGGGTTAATGCCTTTATTATTGACACGAATTTTATTAACTTTACGGATCAGCCCTTTGATGTTACGAATGTTATTTTAGAGGAATTCAATATTAAAGGAATTAATACTGTTTACTTTATAGATGCTTCAGATGAGACAGAAAGAACCAGTAAAATTAATAATATCAGGCAAACTGCCAGATTGATTGTTGATTCCAAGTTAATTTTTACTCAGTTACCTAGTGGTGGTATAAAAGCAATTATAAGTTTTAAGACAATTAATTCCCGGAATGAAACAATTAAGGCGATGAGTTTTTCGCTAGTACCTCAAAAAAGTAAAGCTATGAATGATTCAATTATAGAACTTATTGAAAGAATGGTTGAAATGTTACTTAATAACTATACAAATACTTAAAGTGAGAAAAGATTAGCTGATTTTCTTTACCTTATCTTTTATTTGGTCAAAGTTAATAACATTATCTGATTTTTCTTTACTATTGGAGATTGTATCGAGGTCTAATGTTTCTTTTCGTGTGCTATTATTGTCAGCCCTATGAATCTGTTTCTTTTCCAACATAATACAATTACCTTCAAACAAAGCTCCATTTTCTATATCAAGAGCGTGGGTATGTATGCTACCAAATACCTGAGCACTTTTTTTCATTTCAATTTTATTTTCTGAAAAAATATCGCCTTCAACTTTTCCATAAATAATTGTGTGTCCTACCTCTACTCGTGCCTTAATGTGGGCGTTTTCACCAATGATTAAAGTATCCTCGCTTTTGATTTCCCCATTGAAATTACCATCAATACGAATAATTCCACTAAATTTCATCTTACCTTCAAAGGATGTTCCCTCGCTGAGGAAGGTATTTATCTCTTTATAGCTTTCACCCATTTTTATTCTCTCCAATAATGTTTTCAACAATTGTGTTGAGGTGATCCGTAGAAGAGTAGTTTATCATAATAGCACCACCTTTTTTCTTATTAACAATTGTAACATTTGCAGATAAATAATCCTTTAAGTTTTCCTCTACATCTAATAAAAAAATGTCCTTATCAGTTTTTTTTCTTTTGTTCTTACTTTTTATGCGTGTTTTGACCTTTGATGCATTAAATACGGACAAATCTTTTTCTTTAATTTGCTTTGCCAATGATATCTGTTCTTGTGAATCTTTTAATGAAAGAATTACTTTGGCATGACCATGGGTTAAATTCCCATTTTTAATATCCTCAATAATTTCTTCAGGTAGGTTTATGATTCTCAGAGAGTTTGCTATGAGAGACCTGTTTTTTCCTATTCTCTTCGAAAGTTCCTCCTGTGTAAGTTCAAACTGGTCAATTAACTGCTTATACCCAAATGCTTCTTCGACAGGGTTCAGGTTTTCTCTTTGAATATTTTCTATAAGCGCAAGTTCATATGCTTCAACATCTGTAACATCCTTAACAACAACAGGTACTTTTTCCAGTTTTGCTTTTTTTGCAGCTTGCCATCTTCTTTCTCCAGCTATAATCAAGTAGTTATCTCCACTGCGCTGTACTAATATTGGTTGAATAATACCCTTTGTTTTTATTGAATTTACCAGTTCCTGTAGAGGCTCTTCTTTTATGGCCTTTCTTGGTTGATTTGGGTTTGGAATTACCCGGTCAACTTCAAGAAATAAAATATTATTTTCTGTATTTGTGCTGAAATCTTCTATGAGTGCAGAAATTCCACCACCTAGTCCTTTTCTTTTCATTAATTGTTTCTCCTTAAACGTTGAATTATTTCTTTGGCAAGGTCAATATGTGCATCAGCTCCCTTTGATGATGGATCATAGTGAATAATGGGTAGTGCATAGCTTGGAGCTTCGGATAGCTTAACATTTCTTGGAATAATACTTTTAAGAACAAGTTCAGGAAAATGTTTTTCTATTTCCTCTTTAACCTGATTCGACAGAATTGTCCTTTTATCGTGCATGGTTAAAAGGATTCCAAGTATTTGTAAGTTGTTGTTTAAACTCGATTTAATTGCATTAAATGTTTTTAATAGCTTACTGAGCCCATCCATGGAATAGAATTCACATTGAAGAGGAATCAATATATAGTTTGAAGCTGTAAGAGCATTTACTGTTAGAATGCTCAGGGAAGGGGGGCAGTCAATTAAAACGACATCATATTTTTTATGCATTTTATCCAATTCCTCTTTAAGTCTGAATTCCTTATCCTTAAAATTATTGAGCTCTACCTCAGCTCCGGCTAAGTTTATATTCGAGGGTGCAACATCAAGGTTTTCTACTTCCGTTTTACGAATAACAGCATCAAGCCCAACTTCACCAATTATTGAGAGATAAACGCTGCTGCTCTTTTCATGTCCTCTAATACCAAGCCCTGTTGAAGCGTTTCCTTGAGGATCCATGTCCACAATCAGAACTTTTTTATCAGTTGTAGCTAAAGATGCTGCTAAATTAATTGCGGTGGTTGTTTTACCAACTCCGCCTTTTTGATTAATGATGGCTATAGTGTCCAATGGCTTTATATCCTATTGATTTTATTAATTTTTACCTAAATTGTTCCACGTGGAACAAAGGTGAGTTCTGCCAAATATGTTTCCTTATGTACCGGTATATTATAATAGTTTACAAGCTTTAAGCCCTTATTAAATTTTACCTTTTTAAGTTCATTAATTTTTTCCTGACTTGTTTGAAAAAACATAATACCGTTTTGGGTAAGGAGTAGGCTTGCGCTGTTAATAAACTCTTCTTTTACAGAAACATTTTTCATAGTAATGTAGTCATATTGAGTGTTGTCCAAAATAAGATCATCATGGTTGCAGCACCGCACCTTTACCTTTTCAAGTGAAAGCTCTCTTACAACCTCTTTGAGGAAAATTGACTTTTTAATGTCCTTTTCGCATAGAGTAATGAAATTATGTGAATTTATGAGAGAAATAAAAATGCTTGGTATCCCGTTACCAGAACCGATATCCAGAACTTTACCTGTTTTGTCGTGTAGTTTCAGAGCATAAAGAAAGGGTGTTACGAGGAATTCCTCAAGAATCCTTTCCTCTGAGCCTAAAATCCTTGTTAAATTTAGTTTATTATTCCATCTGTTGAGAAGAGAAAAATAGAGGGAAAGTTTGGAAAAGAAATCTTCATTCAGATTTATTGTAATGCTGTCAGAATATTTTTGTGCAACAGACAAAAAGTCATTAATTATTTTTTTCTCTAATAACATGGAGTGTTAGTGCAGTTAATGCTGCCGGAGTTATTGCCGGAATTCTTGATGCCTGACCCAGCGTTTCAGGTTTAAACCTATTAAGTTTCTCAATAGCTTCCACTGAAAGTCCGTCAACATCATCGTAGGTAATATTGTTTAAAGACAAAGAATTTTTGCTGAGTACCTTTTCGTTTAATACCTTGTCTCTTTTAATGTAGCCCTCATATTTTATATTGCTTTCGACGATAGAATCAAACTCCTGTTCCGTTACGGAAGTAATGTTTTTTAAAGAGTGTTCAGGAGATTTCAACCACTGGTAAACAGATACTCTATTGCCGTTATAAAGAATTGTTTCCTTTTTTAGTTGCTCCATTCTTTTATTAATTGCTTTATATTTGTTAAAACATTTAATCAACCTGCTTTTGCTTATTGTTTTATACTTATATCCTGTTTCCATAAGTCTTTGATCGGCTGAGTCCGGGGTTAGTAATAGCCGATTTTCTGCTCTTGAGGTAAACATTCGGTAGGGCTCTTCAATATGCGTTGATGTAATATCATCAATCATTATTCCGATGTATCCACATGTACGATCGATTATAAGTTCCTTAAGTCCATGTACTTGCGCTAAGGCATTAAGTCCGGCAACCAGTCCTTGAGCTGCAGCCTCTTCATAGCCAGAGGTGCCGTTAAGTTGTCCGGCAAAAAATAAGCCTGATATCTCTTTGGATTCAAGAGTTAGTTTTAATTGAAAAGGCAGAAGGTAATCATATTCTATTGCATACCCAGGTCGCAATATTTCTGCATTTTCCAAGCCTTTAATTGTTTGAATAAACTCTTTTTGAACATCAACAGGCAGGCTGGTTGAAATACCGTTGGGATAAAGAAAAATTGAATTTTTTCCTTCAACTTCAAGGAATATCTGATGACGATCCCGTTGGGGAAATTTATGTACTTTATCTTCAATTGAAGGACAATACCGTGCTCCTCTTGATTTAATATCTCCGGCATACATTGGAGATTTATGAAGGTTTTGCTTAATGACTCTATGTGTTTCCGGGTTTGTATAGGTAATATGACAAGGGGTTTGACCTTTAATCTTAAGTTTATTATAAAAAGAAAAAGGAATTGGTTCAGCATCGCCTGCTTGAATATCGAGGTCAGTGTAATTAATTGACTGGGAATTAATTCTTGGTGTTGTACCTGTCTTTAAACTTCCGAAGCTAATACCATGTCTTTTTAAATTCTCTACAAGTGAAATTGAGGGGAACTCCCACATTCTTCCGGCACTTTTTTTATACTTTCCAATATAAATATTGCCGTTAAAAAAAGTACCGGTTGTAATAATGACGTTTTTTGATAAATAGGTTTCGCCA
>JADGAW010000095.1 GCA_015231815.1 Nitrospinota bacterium | reverse complement strand
CGGACATGTGTTGATTCAGTTAATACGATTAGCTTCTTTAGCAACGTATTTTCGCCTACTATATCCATGTTT
Source organism: Nitrospinota bacterium (assembly GCA_015231815.1). Taxonomy (GTDB): domain Bacteria; phylum Nitrospinota_A; class JADGAW01; order JADGAW01; family JADGAW01; genus JADGAW01. The sequence goes on along the minus strand of JADGAW010000095.1, from coordinate 7,707 downwards.
CAGCAACAAAGAAAACCTTCCTCAAAATTAGTGGCTTAAAAAAATGCAGGAGTTTTTTGGCGGGGAGGGGTAATAAGGTGAAAAAGATTACCTTCGTCAGGTTAAAAAGGTTACGAACAATTTGTAGAAAACACGATAAAATTAACCCCTACAAAACGAGAAAAAGACTATTGTTAATTATTTCATTCATACGATATGGCAGAATATAATTCTGAAACTGAAAGCCTTCCCCTCTATAAGCAGCAACTTATAAAAAAATATAAGAGCAAACTCGACTCCCTGTTAGAAAAATACCCCCATTTTTCCTATACATTTTCTGACATAAAACTAAACAATAATATAACGAACCTCCTAATGCATATGGGAGTTAAACCCCATACAATTAATGCGCAGTCCTCTGATACCTTAATGAAATATATTCCTTTATGGCTCTTCAATAAAAACCTTGTCCTTTTTCACTATAAGGTGGAAAAGAAGGAAGGCAATATTATTAATATTCTAAGAGCAATAAAACGCCATGTAACAAAAGTTCCTTTTGAAAACCTTGTACCTGTTTTTTTCAGTACACTTTCTGAAAAAAAACAGATAGAGATATTTCGTTTACTTGGAGGTTTTGGTATTAAGCATGTTATTTTTCTCACTCCTAACACAGCAGTTGATACAACAATAGAAGAACTGTTTGAAGAATTATCTCTTCTCAATGAAAAAATTGAATCGGAAAAGAAGAAAAAGCCCGCAATAGACACTGCTTTGCCGCCACTTGCTAATCTTGATCAGTACAAGGATTATGTCCTTGAAGCTGAAAGCCTGATGGAAAATGGCAAGTTTGAAAAAGCTATAGAAATTTTTACCAAGGCAATTGATTTAAACCCTGATTTTGACTCATTACTTCACCGGGGTGATGCCTATTACAAAAGCAAGCAGTTTATGTACGCTCTTCAGGACTACCGTGAAGCTTCAAAACTTCACCAAAAGGAATCGGAACCCCTTGCAAAAATGAGTTCCTGTTGCTTTAAGCTCGTTAGGGACGCTGTTAAAAGCGGTAATACGGAAAAGGCAAAACAGTTTGTAGCTATTGGAATGAAGGCTATGAAAAATGCCAAGGAAAAAGTTGACGAATTTATTAAAAAGAATTCCGATAAACCTGAGCTCATCCCTGAACACCCTTATAAGGATGTCTTTGCTTCACTGATTGATTCTGATGTCAGAGGACTAGGAATGTACGAAGTAGAAGATGAACTTAACAAGCTTACTCAGGTGGTGATGCAAGAGTCGGGGGAGGTTAATTACCTTGATAGCAGCATTGACATTGATATTCGTATTGACTATGCAATTCTCCTAACAAGAAACAAAGAATATGAAAAAGCAGAACATATTTTCCGAAAGATTATTAAAGAGAATCCCGATAGTGTTGGTCCGGCATTTAATAACTTTGCCGTTGAGTTGAGAAAAAACGGCAATAACGGTAAGGCATTTGAAGTATACTCTGAACTTGTTCGATTTCCCAATGTACCGGACAAGGAAATAATTGTCGAAAACCTTAAAATAGCCGGGGTGAAATTTGCCTTGGAACTAAGAGATGACTTTAAAATGGAAAAGGCAATTAATGTTTATAAAATCATCTTATCCAATAAACCAAAAGGCAAGGAATGGGTACTGTGTGAATGTGCAATGGCATTTTTGGAAACTCAGGATCAGGCAAATGCTTCTTCACGGCTTATGGAGGCAATTTATATAAACCCTACCATAGTAAAATCCCAAAGACTTAAACAAATGTACCCCGACCTTTTAAATCTTCAAGAAGAGATGGTAAAAAAATTAACCTTAGGCTTAAGCATGTAAACTCCTATGAGCTCAACAAATAAAGGTCCATTTATCCCACCGTACACGGTACTTCTGATAAAAAAATACAAAAAAGAGCTTTTACGTGTATTATCGCAATTTCCTTCTATTTCCCACAGTTTTTTTACACCAAAGTTTAATGCTCTTTTCGGGGATATTCTCAACTTTCTTAACCTTGATTCCTACACGGTTAAAAGTCCGTCAAGTGAATTTCTCCTCAAAAACATTCCTTTTTGGCTTTTTAACGATAATTTGGTCTTATTGCATTACAAAAGTGACTCAGGGGATGGTATTGTAAACATTCTTCGTGCAATAAAAAAGCATTCTGAAAAAGTATCCTTTGAAAACCTTTTACCTATTTTTTATACAAATGCCACAGGGAAAAAACAGGTTGAAGTATTCCGGCTTCTAGGAAACTTTGGCATCAAGCATGTAATATTCCTTACTCCTTCAGCACCAATAGAAGTAAATATAGAAGAACTGTTTGAAGGAATTATTGAGTACGGCAAACATTTTACCGAAGATGACAGTGGTGAACTTGACTCTGACGGCTCAAAACCAAAAATTGAGGATATTAAACGCTATACAACATTAGTAAAAGAAGCTGATGCCTTAATGCTTGCAGGAAAGTATCTGGAAGCAATTGAGTTTTATTCTCAGGCAATTGAAATAAAGCCCGACTTCGATGTCCTTATTCACCGTGGTGATTCTTACTACAGTATTAAAGAATTTGTTCTTGCCCTTAAAGATTACCGTAGAGCTACTAAACTTCACCATGAAATAGCAGAACCCTTTGTCAAAATGAGTACCTGTTGCTTTAGAGTAGTGAAAAAAAGTCTTAATGACAAAGATACTGAAAAAGCAGAAAAATATTTTGCCATTGGGGTTAAATCTCTTAAAGAAGCAAAAATCAATGTCAGTACTCTCATTAAAGAAAACTATGATCGACCGGAAAAAATACCGGAATACCCCTATAAGAGTATTCTGAGTGCTTTAGTTGAAGCTGAAGTCACTGGACTCGAAATTAAAAAGGCTCAAGAAGAGCTTAATACTCTGACGGAAGAGGTTATAAATGCAATGAGTGATTATGACTTCTTAGACAATAGCCTTGACATCTCTTTCAGAATTGATTTTGCAATACTTCTTACCCGATTGGGATATCATGAAAAAGCAGAAAATATTTTCAGGAAAATTATCTCTGAAAATGAAAAAATGGTCATCCCGGCTTTTAATAACTTTGCAATCGAATTAAGAAAAAAAGGAAATCACGGCAAAGCCTTTGAAATATATTTGGAAATTCTGCAAAAGAAAGAGGTTGAAGACAAGGCAATTGTCATAGAAAATTTAAAAACAGCCGGACTAAGATATGCCAGAAAGTTACGAGAAAATTTTAAGATGGACGATGCAATTAACGTATATAAAGACATCCTTTCCTATAAACCCAAGGAAAAGGAATGGGTACTTTGTGAGCTGGCAATGACTTTTCTTGAACTCCAAAACCAGGCGGAAGCATCATCAAGGCTCATGGAAGCAATATACATAAACCCCAGCTTATCTAAAGCAACCAGATTTAAGAATAATTACCCCGACCTCTTTAATATTAAAGAAGAAATGATTAAAAAATTATCGAACGCTACCTGACATAAACCTTCACCATTAACCTCTCACGTGTAAGGGATAGGCAGATTTGGAATATATCGTTTTAATACTGGTTGGACTTCTTGGAGGACTTTTTGCTGGAACCTTCGGGCTCGGTGGGGGATTGATTTATATTCCAACAATAATCTTTCTCAACCCGGATGTTCCGGACATATACTACTTTGCTGTAGCAACATCGCTTTCCTGTATTATTTTTACCGGTTTTTCTTCCGCTTTTTTTCATTATCGAAAAAAAAACTACGAACCGGAAATTCTCAAAAAGGTTGCTCCATTTGTTGCTTTGGGAACCTTTATTACCACCTTCATTCTTCTAAAAATACCCTCTTTATATCTTCAGTGGTTTTATGGGATTTTTGTTTGCTTTATTGGAGTCAAGATGTTTTTCCACATCAAGAACAAAAGCAATGAAAATACAGAAAAAAAACAACTGCAAAAGTTAAGTTCCATGCCTCTTATTGGAGCTCTTATTGGTTTTTTATCAACTCTGCTTGGTGTAGGAGGGGGTTCGATTTCTGTACCAATTTTTACCCTCTACAATAAGGCGTGCATAAAAAAAGCTATTGGAACATCGTCAATAGTCGGGGTCATTATTGCAGTACCTGCGACGATAGGCTTTATTCTTAACAGTGATGGTTTTGAAACTACCCATGAAAATTTTTACCATTTTTTTTATGTTCCTGCAATCATACTACTCTTAGGCTCTATCGTTTCAGCACCTTTTGGAGTCAACGTTTGTCACAACCTTAATCAATCTCTTCTGGAAAAGCTTTTTGGACTATTACTGCTGTTCATTGGCATAAAGGTGTTGTTTTAACGAAAGTGCTATAATACTTTTATTGAAAATAATCTTCACGAGCCTATTTCAAGGGAGCTATCATGGCTTTAGGAATTAATTCTGTAAACTCCGGGGTATTACAAAACTTAATAAGCAGTAATATTAATGCCGGAAAAACCCTTGCTTCACTTTCCTCTGGTTTAAGAATCAACAAGGCATCTGATGATGCTGCCGGACTTGCAATTGCCAACCAACTTTCAGCTCAGGAAGTAAGTACTCAGCAGGCAATCAGAAATACCTCTGACGGTGCTTCCCTCGTTAATATTTCAGAAGGAGCTTTAAGCTCAATTTCTGATTTACTTTCAAGGGGAAGAGAGCTTGCCATGCAATCTTCCAATGGCACGTTAAACGATACACAGAGAAAAACCCTTCAGGGAGAATACAATCAAATTAAAAGTGAAATTGACAGGATTTCCAATGTCACCAACTTTAATGGAAAAATGCTTCTTGATGGTTCACTCTCACCAAATGCTCCACAAAAGAATGAAATTCAGGCAGGAACAGGCAATAACAGTCAGGATAAAATTAACCTGAATGTAATTCCACAAACAAACACAACAACTCTTGGAATTGCCGGAACAGACATAATGTCTGCTTCAAATGCTCAGGCAGCCCTCACTTCAATAGACTCTGCTATGCAAAATATCAGCAATACCAGAGGAGAACTTGGAGCAATTCAAAACAGGCTTACCTCGACAATTGCTAACCTTGAGGTTACCAATGAGAATTATGTTGCCGCCAGATCTCAAATACAGGATCAGGACTTTGGAGCAGCTATAAGCAATTTTAGTCGGGACAATTTACTTCTTCAAACTGGCTATTCTGTATTAGCCCAATCAAACCGAATTAATCAACAACAAATTGGCAGTTTGTTGAATTTTAAAATTTAATCCTACAGGATGTATCCCTGAGAATACCTTCTTAGGGTTTGGGAAATATACCCACATGAAAAATTCTCTCTCCACTGCGATAATCCTTCTCTTTCTCTGTATTTATTCCTTCTCACTCGTTGATAAAAGGTTTTTAATCTACGAACGAGACATGTTTTTCTCTTTACAAAACGGTGAAATTGCCATAGCAAACCCTGTTAACAGTGTTGAAGGAATCTACTACCAAAACAACGAATTCAACCTCTACTTTAATTTACCTGACGAAAAATATTTTCAGGCAGCAATTCGTTTTAAGCAAAAACTTTTTCTTCCCATCCATGTATATATTAATGGAATGAAAGTAAACAACCTCAGTACCAGTCGAATTAAGGAGGAACTTTATGAAACAGTTTTTACTCTTTCGAAGGAAGATCTAGGAACAAAACATTTAAACAAGTTACAGTTTTTCGGAACGTCATTAAAACCAGAAAATTTACTTTTTGTAACCGTTCAAAACTTTAGAGGGGGAAATAAGAGTTTCCCGGAAATTTATATTCTTTTTGAAGACAACGATACTCGTTTACTGGACAGGTTGAATTATGGTGAATTTTCTACTGTTTTCATTATTTCTTTATTAATCTCCTTTTTCTTTTACTCTTTTACCCGACTGGCATTTTCTTTAACCTCACAGGAGGCACAGGAAATAATAATGAACTCTTTTATTCCCAGTTTTGTTTTGTTGTCAATTTTTGTTTTTTCCAATTTTGTTATTCCATACCGTATTTATTTGCCTGAAACCACCTTTAATCTTGTTGCCTTTTTTCTCACCTATATTGTTCTTTTAATTAATTCATTCTTTCAATACAGAGAAAATGTTGTTGCATTTATTCGAAAAAAAACAGGTTTGCCTGTTCTTATACTCTTTTCTATAGTAACGTATTTGTTTTTATTCTATTTGTAATAGTTAAGAGCTTTGAATGGAAGAAATATCTCTTAAAGAAAGCGCATTTGTGTTAATTTCAATTTTAAACTCCACCCCCTCAGGTAAATCCCGGTTGATCGTAATTGTTCCGTTATGTTCCTGCACGAGGTTATAAACCAATGCAAGCCCAAGCCCCGTTCCATTACTTTTTGTTGTATAAAATGGTGTAAAGATATTTTTATACAGTGCATCTGAAATTCCTTTACCGTTATCTCTTAGATAGATAACGAGGCTTTCACCCTTTTTTTCAACCCTCCAATGTATGAGACCTTTTTTTCTCCCGGCTTCTTTAATCGATTCCATTGCGTTAACAGCAATGTTCCATAAAATTTGCTTTAAAGACTTCTCATCAAATGAATAAAGAACCTCATAAGGGGTTTCAAGCTTTATTTCAATGGCACGAAACCGTTCATCCTTTTCCAAAAGCTGAAGAAAATCCTCAAAAAAAACTTTCACGTCCACTTCCTTAAATTCAGGAGGAACAGGAGAAGCATACTCCAAAAACTGTGTAACAATGGTATTCAGTCGCCCGGCTTCCCGATTAATAATTTGATACAGTTTGTCATGCTTTTCATCAACTTTTTTTGCTTCTGCGTTCAGCATTTGAATGGAACCACTCATAGATGCCAAAGGATTTCGTATCTCATGAGCAAGTCCTGCTGCAAGTTTTCCAACTGCGGCAAGTTTTTCATGAAGCTTAATGGTCTTTTCCATTTTCTTTTCCTTGGTGATATCCTGAAGAATAATAACAAGCCCGTTAACCATCTCCTGCTCAGTCTTCCAAAATGAAAAATTTACATCAAGGTTAATTTTTTCCTGATTTCCTTTTATATGTTCTACATCAAGCCTTTCATGTAATAGCTTATTACTCTTTAAGCTGTTTAGAATCTCTGGAATTTCATCAAGAGAAATGACTTCATTTATATCTGTTCCTTCATCAATATTTTTTTCTATCCCAAGAATATTGTATGCAAAATTATTTACGGTAATGACTTTCCCCGCAGAATCAGTAATAATTAACCCCACATCAATTGAACGAATTACATTTCCATGAAGTTCCTGTAGCCGTAGGAGGTTTTGCTTGTTTGCCTCTAATTCATCATCAACTTTCTTAAGTTTTTCAGAAAGATAACCAGACAAAACTCCAATGAGAAAAAAACCAATGATATTACTTACAACCCGGTAAAAGGAAATTTCAAGAACTTCTGAATAATCATAGGCGCCAAGGGGGGTAATAATCTGGTAGAGCTGTAAGGTAATAAGACTTCCGTAAAAGATAGAAGCAAAAGATGCCGCAAGTATTCCCCCGCGAACCTGCAAGAGTATCGCTGCTGAAAGTATTGAAACACTATAAAGAAATGAAAAGGGACTCATAACCCCACCGGTAATAAAAAGTACCGATGAAATGAGAAAAATATCCCCAATATGCTGAATATAAATAAAACGAACAATATTTTTAACCCTGTTAAGCAACAGGGAATAGCTAATATTTAAGAGGTACGTTAAAACAATTATCAGCA
>JADGAW010000094.1 GCA_015231815.1 Nitrospinota bacterium | reverse complement strand
ATAATTTGTTCCTTATTTAGACATTAATTTTGATTGGGGTTTTTAATTTCTAAAAACTTACTTGTAGAGCTATGATTACAGAAGAAGATATATTAAACGGAAGAATACTCATTGTTGACGATCTTGACAGTAATGTGAAATTACTTGAACGTTCAATAGAAAGTGCCGGCTATGGATCTTTTATCAGTACAACTGATCCGATAGAAGTCGTTGACCTCTATCAAAGTTTTGAGCCTGACCTCCTTATTCTTGATATTAATATGCCAGAGATGGACGGCTTTGAGGTGATGAAGGCATTAAAAGATATCAGCAATGACGATTATCTCCCTATTCTTGTATTGACTGCCCAGACTGACAGAGAAACAAGAATTAAGGCGCTTAAGGCAGGAGCAAAGGATTTTATTACAAAACCCTTTGATAAAGTCGAGTTGCTTAACCGGATTAATAATATGCTCGAAGTGAGGCTTCTTCATAATCAAGTAAAAGGGCAAAATACAATTCTTGAAGAAAAAGTAAGAGAGCGAACAAAAGAACTGTATGATTCGCGTCTGGATGTTATCAGACGTCTTGGAAGAGCGGCGGAATATCGTGACAATGAAACCGGACTCCATATAGTCCGCATGAGTAAAATGTGCGCTGTTTTGGGAAAAGCTGTTGGAATGGATGATGCCGAAGTTGAGTTGCTCTTAGAGGCTAGTCCAATGCATGATGTAGGAAAAATAGGTATACCGGACAACATCCTTTTAAAGCCCGGCAAATTAACAGAGGAAGAATTTAAGGTAATCATGAACCATCCTGAAATCGGGGCAGAAATCCTTGCCGACGGAAACTCGGATTTAATGGAAATGGCGCGTACAATAGCATTGACCCATCACGAAAAATGGAATGGGAATGGATATCCGAATGGTTTAAAGGGTGAAGAGATTCCTCTTGTAGGAAGGATCGCATCGATATGTGATGTATTTGACGCTCTTACATGTATTAGACCTTATAAAAGGAGTTGGACGGTTGGGGAAGCTGTATCGGAATTAGAAAAATGTAAAGGAATACAATTTGATCCTGAATTAGTAGATCTATTTATAAGCAAATTAACAGAAATGACTACTGTTATGGCGAAATATCATGATGAACAAAAAATTGATAAAGAAACATAATGAAAATAGCATTAGGTCACAGCGACGATATCGACGCACATGATGCAATAAAAGATGTTTTAGAACAATGTTCCTCCCAATTAAACGATGAAGTGCCGGATGCCGCTATTTTATTTTCCGGGATTGACTTTGAACATAAAACCCTCCTTGATGAAATCTATAAGGCATACCCGGATATTAAACTTATCGGGTGTACCGGTGACGCTGAAATGTCATCAAAACTAGGCATTGTAGAAGATTCGGTCGTTTTAGCATGCTTTTCTTCAAAATCGATCTTCTTTTCTTCCGGAGTTGGCCATGACGTCTCCAAAAATGTTGCCGAAGCGGCTAGAAAAGCCGTAGAGAGTGCTAAGAATATATTGAAAGAGACTCCAAAGCTTTGTTTTGTTTTGCATGACACCCTCACGGCAAGCGGACTGAAAATCCTTTCAGAATTAAAAAACAACCTTCCTAAAGATGTTCCGGTGTTAGGCGGAGCAGCTGCAGACCATTTTCGTATGGAACATTCTTTCCAGTTTTCAGGTAATGAGGTTTTGGAGGACTCTATTGCAGTTCTTTTAATCGGCGGAGGCGTGAAATTTTCCTATGGTGTTGCCGCAGGGAGGTCGACAACAGGTGAATTGCAAAAAGTAACATCGGTAATAGGTAATAGGGTATATAAAATCGGATCCCAAACAGCTGTTGAATATTATAAAAAATACCTGGGAACAATGGATGATGTTATAGGAGAGTTTCCTCTTGGAGTTTTTGATAAGAATAATAAAGAACATTACCTCAGAGCCCCCTCTCATTACCATGAAGATGGTAGTGTTGTATTTTTTGCCGATATCCCGGAAGGCTCGGAAGTACAAGTAACCGTTGCAAACCGGGATGAGATAGTGGGTGCGGTAAAGACTGCTTATGAAGAGGCAATAAAAAGGTATCCGGGGGAAAAGCCGGCGTTGATGCAGGTAACTTCATGTGCTGGAAGAAAGTCTGTTTTAGGAACTAAAGTAAAAAAAGAGTATGAATTGTTGAAGGACTTTATTCAAGGTCTATTTCCCTTCATCGGTTACTATGGATTTGGAGAGATATGCCCTTTGGAAAATAATCAGGATTCAAAATTTCATAATGAAACAATCGTCATTCTGCTTTTGGGGGATGAATGAACGATATAGAAGCCTTACGGTCTGAGCTCAACGACCTTCAAAAAGAAAACCTCAAACTTAAGAAAAAACTTGAACGGAGTGAAACTCTTCGTGAAAGAACAGAGGAGATCAACGAAAGAGGACAAAACCGTCAACTTGCTCTTCTGGAAGAATCGCGCTTAGTGAAAGAAAGCCTGCTTCAGGCACAGTTTATGGCGAAAATGGGGAACTGGCAGTGGAATATCAAATTAAATACTATTACATGGAGCGATGAAGTTTATCGCATTTTCGGGGTCAAAAAAGGAGAGAGAGAAATTAACTGGTTGACTTTCTTGTCTTTTATTCCTGATGACGAAAGACCTGAGGTTGAAAAAGCAATTGAAAAAGCCCTGAAGGACGAAAAGATGCTATCGGTGGAACATAAGATTGTTAATCTCGATGGCAAAGAACGGTATGTGTATCAGAGAGGAAAGATCGAACGGGATCAAAATAATGCTCCGGTGTTTATGAATGCAATCATTCAGGATATTACTCAAAGAAAAGAATCTGAAAAAGCTTTAACCAAAGCAAAAAATGAAGCCGAAGCAGCCAATAAAGCAAAATCTGAGTTTCTTGCTTCCATGAGCCACGAACTGCGCACTCCACTCAATGCGATTCTGGGTTTTGCACAGCTTTTGGAAAGTGACCCTGACTGTCCCTTGACAGAAGAACAAAATTCTGCTGTGATACATATCATTAAGGGTGGTGAGCATCTTTTAAGCCTGATTAATGAAGTCTTAGACCTGGCAAAAATTGAAGCGGGGAAACTTTCCATATCCATAGAAGATTTTAATCCTGTTGAAGTTGTGGAAAGTGCCATAAGTTTTGTTGAATCAATGGCAAAAAAGCATGATGTAACTATACATAATAAGATCTCAGTAAAGGATTCTACCGAATTCAGTTTGATAAGTGCTGACAGAGGGCGTTTTAAACAGATAGTCATTAACCTTTTATCAAACGCAATTAAATACAACAGAAAAGGGGGGGAAGTTTCAATAGAATGTTTAATTGAAAAGGAGTATGCACGGTTTAGCGTAATAGATACGGGTATGGGTATTCCTGATTCCCTTCAATCAAATATTTTCCAACCTTTTAATCGGCTTGGGGCTGAATGTGGCGATATTGAAGGAACCGGTATTGGTCTTGTTATTACGAAAAAACTCGTGGAATTAATGAACGGGAAAATAGCGTTTACCAGTAAGAAAGGGATGGGAACCACCTTTTGGTTTGAAGTTCCCTTAGGAAAGAATATCACAATAAATGATGAAATGGTAAACGAAAATCTGAAAACTGACAATGTTCAAAATGAGAATGGTATAAAGACACTTCTTTATGTTGAAGATAATCCGGCAAATATGATTCTCATGGAAAAAATTATTAAAAGGGCAGGGAATCTAAATCTCCTTTCAGCAAATTCAGCAGAAATTGGGTTGGAGATAGCTGCGAAAGAAAAACCTGACCTTATCTTGATGGACTTAAATCTTCCTGGAATGAATGGTATTGAAGCATTAAAACAAATTCAAGCTGACGAACTCTTAAGCACAATACCGGTTATTGCCGTATCTGCAAATGCAATGCAGGAAGATATAAGAGTTGCTATGAACGCCGGTTTTAAATCCTATATAACAAAACCCTTTAATATTGCTCAAATATTAGAAGAATTTAAGAAATTTGTTTAGTTGTTAATAATGTCATTTTTTACTCTTTGATTGTTTCAGTTGTGTACCTCATAAAAAATGAAGCTCAAAATATTAATACATTTAAGGTTTCAATCGACAGGTTGTAATGTTCTATTAATAACCTTATAAAGCATTATCAAAAAAATCAACAAGACCTGTTTCCAAAGAATATTCTGCACCAACAATGAGAAGTTTTTCCTGAAGAATTAGTTGTTTCAGTATCTCCGAACCATTTTCCAGATTGTCCACTGATGCTTTGATATTTGCCCTGACCGCATTCTCCACCAAAATATCTTTACTTTGAGAAGGATTAATTTCTAATAATGTACATATTGATGGACGAATACGATCAACGATTGAGCATAGGTTTGGTGAACGATTTTCTGAAGGTCTTTCAAGTTCTTCCAGTGTAGCCAGTATAGCACCGCAGGAAGAGTGACCTAAAACCACGACAAGTGCTGTACCAAAACGTTCCACAGCAAACTCAATACTTCCAATTTGTGATGGAGCAACAATATTTCCTGCAACCCGGATAACAAATAAATCACCAAGCCCTTGATCAAAAACGATCTCAGCTAGTACCCGTGAATCAGAACAACCAAGAATTATGGCAAATGGTTCCTGAAATTCTGTGAGTTCCTGTCGACGGTTTCTGCTATCAAATAAATTATTGCTTTGAGAACTGGAAGCAAACCGTTGGTTACCTGTTTTTAAACGTTCTAAAGCCTGAATAGAAGAAATTTTTGACATTTTTCCACCTAACCTGTATTTTTTAATCCGGAAGCAATTGCATTTACCGTTATGAGAAGGTCTTCAAGCAATGCTTCGTCCTTATCCTGACTTCTCCATTTCCGAAGTAAGTCAACCTGTTGGATATGAAGTCGGGTTAATCCCGTTTGTCGAATATTCATGGCTTCCTGAAATCTTTGTAAAGAGGTTGATACTACCCCTTGGTATAGGCAGTCCCGTCCTTTTCTTGTGATATTCCAAATTCAATGAAAGCTTTTGATGTCTTACCCGTAAACTTCCAGGCATTTTCTATAAGGTTTTGCATTACAGTGGTTAATAGCGCTCTATCTCCATCTACGGTTATGTTTTCATGGATGTGAACCTCAACGTTTCTTTCAGGGAAATCATTTTTAAGGCTATCAATTTGTTTTTTCACTATTTCACTAAGATCAACTCTTTCTGTAACAAGCTCTTGACGGCTTAGGCGGGAGAGGGAAAGAAGCTCATCAATTAATACTGACATTTCAGAGGTACAGGAACGAATTTCATTAAGGTATTCTTTCTCCTCATCATTTAATTTCTCAACACAATCATCCTGTAAAGCCTGACTAAATCCATCTATACCCCTTAGTGGTGCTCTCAGGTCATGAGAAACAGAATAACTGAAGGCTTCCAGTTCTTTATTTGTCAAAGTAAGTTGCTTATTCACCTCCTTCATTTCATCAGTGGTGGGAATCTGTAATATTTGGGGCATAAACCGAAATACGGCATATACGGTGAATGTTGAGACAACAAGGGTAATGACCTTAATACTGCCGGACATCCAGTAAATAGGTTCCCAAATCGTTATAAAGCCCATAAGGTGGGTTGTTGCACAAGTAAAAATAAAGCCGGGAAATGACCAAAATATCCACCGAAAAGGAAGGTTCTTTCGCTTGATCGTAAAGTAGCTGGCAAGAACACCCAGTATCACGTAAACAATAAATAAAAGCCCATCTCCTAATGCGTGGATCCAAACCAAAGGTGATTCCCATAAATAACATTGTCCATGGGGCATAAAATCTTTTTCTCTAAAAAAATCTAAACCGGCATTTTCCATATTTTTCATCCTCCTTTTTCTTCTAAATATTTTTTCAAATAAGAACGTTATTTTTTGAGGGTTTTCAGATCAATAATTCTTTCATCAAGCCAATTAGTAATCGTATTTGCTTTTAAATCGCGAATTGCCCGAAGTTTTTTTATTTCATGATTCTTTATTCTTTTTATCTCTTGAGTGTACGTAATTCCGCTGACAATAAATAGCGGGATTAAAGACAGTAAAAGAAACCAAGTAACGAGACGACCTCTGATTGTTTTGAAATAGAACCTTGTCTTCATATCATGGCGCTTAGAATTAAATATAACTTTTAATTTAAAGTATCAGGAGCAATCTGGATACATTACTGTTCTTGAGAGAGCTTACGGACAATTGATGGCTCAAATCAGTCGTCAGTATTAACCCTCACTGATAAGAGTTGCTTTAATTATATAATTTTACAAATCCCTAATGATAGTTTTTGTATAAAGCTGCCGTTTGTCTTTAAACCCTTCTTGCAAAACATGAAAAGGGAAAAATGAGCCCCCCCTTCACCCCGCTTTCGGGGCAACGAACCCGCCAGATTATAGGACAAATCTGAACAACACATTACCCCATGATCAGAAAAACCCTTTTATTAATTGTAAAAAAAATCCTCATCTAGACTGGACACATCCAATAGTTCTATGTTTCGAACACTTTTCTAACAGAATCTGAAAAGTCTCCAGTATTTCCCGATAAACATAATACATGGTCGAACTTAAGTGCTTCCTCAATAATGAAAATTAATGTGCAGTAACTGTGCACCAGAGAAGAAAAAACAAGGGGTAACAAGAGAGAAAATGTTACCCCTCAAAACTGTCAAACATCAGACAGGAAGAGACAAAAGCTAATAATAGGTAATAACTATTACCTTCTTAGGCATGTCTGTTAATCATCGGGTCGGCGGTTCGAGCCCGTCTCGGGGAGCCACTTTTAACAAGCAATAAAAAATTCCCCCAATATAGTTCATAATCAATACAATAGAGAAATATTGCCTTGCCCCCCCCTCTACGTTTATTGGAACCTCATCAATGAGAGATTATTGAGAGTTGCCGAACTCTTGTTTTCGACTTAAGCCGCTGAATTTTCTTTATTTGTCCTTCAAGAGCTTCAAGTTTTTTTTCCAGTTTTTTGATTTTTTTTTCTAACTTTTCCCGTTGCTGCTTGTCATCAGCCCTCATGATTCTTCTGCTAAAGATTCGATATTTCTCTTTCTCCTCCCTGTACTCCCATGTAATATTATGTAAGGCTGTTTCTAAACCCTCCATATATCCGTTCAGAAAGCCTCTACCCATTTCACGAGGACAAACGTTGTTAAAATCTTTTAACTGCTCACCCTTTTCAAAACCATTTGAAGGTACACAGTATTTCCCAATTCCTTTCCACCACCCTTCTTCATAGTTTTTTTCATTCACCAAAACATTGTACTCCTGACAAGCACGATTATGATCATAAAGACGACTCATCGGATAACCACGTTCTCCGTCAGAATAACCAATTACCCTCCAATCACCTCTCAAACACTGCTTTTTTGAAAGCGTTGAACAACTGGATAATGCAAAAATAATTGACAAAGAAAAGAGAAAAAGCGATAAACGGGGTACCTTCACCATTGATATTAACCTCCGGAAATAAAATAAAACTATCATTTTAATTTGCTTGAATACGTTTTTTCGATTCGTTTTCAGAAATTTAGAATAAAGAAATAATTCTTCCAATACATAACAGGATTTTAAGACAGGAACATTGTAAAACATCATACATCAACGGGTCTTACAAATGAAATTTTAGAGAATATATCTAATATTGAGTAAGAAACAATTGTTCTATAATCTATTTTTAATAGGAATAAAAAAAATGTTTGTGCTTGACTAAAAAATAGAGATAGAATCTGATAATTGATAGGACAAGCTTTGAACTCATTCTCAGAAACGGCTTTGAGG
>JADGAW010000093.1 GCA_015231815.1 Nitrospinota bacterium | reverse complement strand
AGGTTGATAGGCTGGAGGTGTAAGCACAGTAATGTGTTCAGCTGACCAGTACTAATCAGTCAAAAGCTTGAGTGAAGCAACTTCAATGGAAAAATTAATCATATGTCATAAATATTTAATTTCTCGCTTCCTTTATTAAAGGTGGTTTGAGAATTTACGGTTTTGAGTTTCCGGTAACCATAGAGAAGGTGTTCCACCTGTTCCCATCCCGAACACAGAAGTTAAGCCCTTCATCGCCGATGGTACTGCAGCGTTAGTTGTGGGAGAGTAGGTCATTGCCGGGATTAAATTTAAAAGCCCTGACGCTTCGGTGTCGGGGCTTTTTTATTGCCCAAATTTTGCCTAATCCTCTTTTTTAAAGGCGTTGGGGATTTAATTTAATTCTTGTTTAGATGGGGTTCTGTCTCCAAACGTCTTTTCTTAATGATTTTTCTGAATATTATTGAGATTCATAAAGTAGAGAACTTTTGGTAAAAAGTCTTTACTTTAAGATATTACAAAGTTCCAGTTTGCGATATCTTAATATCTGTTTTTCATTTTATTACGCCTTGTAGTGAACTCATTGTAAATTGCGTATATAATATCTATACAAATTCGAATTTTCATTTCGAATTTGCATATATCTCAACTGCGATAACATTAATTCTAAAAAAAATGAAAAGAGAAAAGTCTCTCGCTAAAATAGCAGATAAATTTCATGTTAATCCTGTTTTGGCAATTCTGGGACCTAGACAATGCGGCAAAACTACTTTGTCCAGTATGTATGCTGCAACTTTAGGCAAGAAATCAATTACAGTTTTTGATTTAGAAAAACCGGTGGATCTTGCAGTTTTGGAAGAAAATCCATACACTGTTCTCAGTGGTTATAGGGGGCTTATTATTATTGACGAAATTCAAAGAAGACCAGAACTTTTTCCTGTCTTGCGTGTTTTAGTAGATGAAAAAAAAGAGAGGAAATTTCTTATTCTTGGTAGTGCATCAAGGGATTTAATAAAACAATCTTCAGAAACACTTGCTGGTAGAATCTCCTATCTTGAGTTAACGCCATTCTCTATAGAAGAAGCTTCAGATATTGAGAAGACATGGATAAGAGGGGGATTTCCAAGATCATATCTATCTGAAACCAATGATTCAAGCTTTGAATGGAGAAGTGATTTTATAAGAACATTTTTGGAAAGGGACATACCAAACCTTGGTTTTTCTATTCCGGCAGATTCAATTAGGAGAACATGGTCGATGTTGGCGCATTATCATGGCAAAAGAATAAATTATTCAGAAATAGCTACATCGTTAAGTTTTGGTAGAAATACTGTAAGTGATAACACTGTTCGTAATTATATCGATATACTTTGCGGAACCTTTATGATAAGAAGACTAAAACCTTGGTTTGAAAATATGGTTAAACGGCAGAGAAAAACACCGAAACTTTATTTTAGAGATAGTGGTATATTTCACTCGATGTTAGGAATAAAGAGCCTTGATGAGCTTTATCGACACCCCTTTCTTGGATTTTCCTGGGAGGGATTTATTATAGAAGAAATCATCAGGTATTATGAAGCTGATAACGAAGACTGTTACTATTGGGAAAAGCGACAAAAAGGCGGAGCTGAACTCGACCTTATTATTCTTAAAGATGGAAAAATGCTTGGTTTCGAGATCAAAGCGACAGATAGTCCGAAAATTACTAAATCAATTAATATTGCCTTGGAAGAATTGGGTCTTAACGAAATAAGCATTTTGTATAGGGGTGAGAAAACCTTTGCTTTAGGTGAAAATGTTAAAGCTGTCGGAGTAAATACCGTTAAATTTCCACAAAGTTTATCATTATAGAAAAGTAACTTTTATGCTGCTTAATTTTGATTTTCCATAAATTTTCCTCTTATAAAATATTGATGTAATGTTTTTATGTTCCCTTAAAAATACTTATTTAGATCACGACCCTCACTAATTATTTTTTTTTTAAAACCATTAATTCCATGATCATAAGTTGCATCAATTTCAATTAATCTTAAGTTAATATAACTTGGATTCCAACTTCAAGTGCAACTTTCTTCTTTCTTGGGAAAAGATCTCCAAAAGAAATTTCAGATTCCATTCTACACCTCTTCCCATCATTTGAGAGGAAGCGGCTCCGAAAAGAATCTGAAAAACAGTTTCAACATTAGGAAACCCTTTTGTGATGAGCTGTTAAAAAGTTGCACTTCGGTTTGGAACTCAAGTAAAAAGTACGTAAAAGAAAACTTAGCTGAATCCTGGTTGGAAGGAGGGATAAATAAAGATGATATCGATCTGAACGATTGGGGGTGGCAGTGGGCGTTTCCCTCTAAAAAAACATACCGTTGACCCCGTGAGTAAAAAGGTGCGCAGAAATCATATTGACCCAACAGGAATTCAAAAAACTTTAAAAAAGGCATCAATAAAAGCGGGTATAAATAAAAATGTTACTTGCCAAACACTTCGGCATAGCTTTGCCATGCACTTACTGGAATCTGGTTGTCCGATAAGAAAGCTTCAAGAACTTATGGGGCACAGGTCTATTGATACTACGATGAAGTATGTCAAGGTGTTTGAATCGATGGATATGAAGATTGCCCGTCCTTTGGATTTGTTGGATTTGGGTGATGAGTAAATGGGGAAATATAGTGTAAAAATAAACTATAAGAACTCTCGCACTAAAAATCGACTAAATGAGTGGGAAAAAATCAAAATATCTATACAGATTTAAATTTATAGTTCAAATTTGTATTGATATTGATTGCGCAAATGTTAATTAAAGCTACGGAGGATTAATCTTTATAAAAACAAGGGTTTAATCGATGTTCGGGGCGACTAATTATTGTTACAGAATGCAAAATAATTATATGAATGGTTGAAAATGTTTATAAATTGCTTGAGTTGACAAGTTAACCTGTGCTAAACTTGGGTAGCTTTCCTCAAAAATGGGGATAGATAATAAAAAAACCTATATGAAAGGGGGTGATTTCATGAAAAAGGTACTTGCGTTTGTGTTTTTAGTGTTATTCAGTTTTAGTGTTTATGCATCAGCAGCAGATAAAATTAATATCAACACTGCTACGGAGGTTGAACTAACCCATATCAAAGGTGTGGGTGAAAAGATTGCTAAAAATATTATTCAATTTAGAGAGGAACATGGGGATTTCAAAACAGTTGAAGAACTTGCCAACGTAAAGGGGGTTGGGGAAAAAGTAGTAGAAAATAACAAAGAAAGTCTTACCGTAAAATAATCTCTTATAATAAGGCAGATTATTTAGTCTGCCTTATTATCACCAAGTAGGCATTCAATGCATCATACATAATATAGAACACTTTCGGTAACAAAAGAGATTAAGTGCGTTAAACTTCTTCTTGTCACGTTGTCGAAAAAAATTGACTTCTTACTTCGTTCCTCAGAGTCAGTTTTTTTGTTCATTCATTTTTCAGAATCAGTACTCTTTGCTAACAACTTGATGCACAATTTACAGAGGCATCCTCAACGTATAAACATCTTTATGGAGACTACCACGATGAATAAATTTCCCAAGTTTTTCCTCATACTTTTTTCTACATTAATTTTATGTTCCGGACTGGAAAAGCAATTAGCGGCGGAAACAAAGGAACTTTATCAAAAAGCAATTTTCTCTGGTGGTTGCTTCTGGTGTATGGAGCATCCATTTGAAGAACTCAATGGGGTTACGTCAGTTATTTCAGGTTTTGCAGGAGGAAAGGAAAAAAATCCTTCCTATAAAGAGGTATCTTCCGGTCGTACAGGTCACCTTGAAAGCGTGGAAATAACATTTAATCCCGAAAAAATCAGCTATAAAAAATTACTGGAGGTTTTTTGGCAACAAATTAATCCAACAGATGCAGGAGGTCAATTTGTTGATAGAGGATATCAATATTCCACAGCAATTTTTTTTCTCAATGAAGAACAAAAAAACCTTGCAGAAGCGTCTAAAAAGGAGATGAATGAGTCAGGTATTTACCCAAAACCAATAGTTACTAAAATTCTCAAGGCAACCCCTTTTTATCCGGCAGAAAACTATCACCAAAACTACTACCGGGAGAATCCGTTGCGGTACAAATATTACCGGTATGGTTCCGGTAGAGACCAATACCTCGAACCTATCTGGGAAAACGGAGGTAAAGGGTATCTTTGGCTTCAACGTAAAATAAATCAAACAGGTAAATCAAAGGTTTATATAAAACCCAGCATGGAGGAAATAAAGGAAAAACTAACGCCCCTTCAGTACAATGTAACTCAAAAAGAAGGAACAGAACGACCTTTTCAAAATAGCTATTGGAATAACAAAGAAGCAGGAATATATGTGGATATTGTTTCCGGCGAGCCTTTGTTTAGCTCACTTGAAAAATATAAGTCGGGTACTGGTTGGCCGAGTTTCTTTAAACCTTTAGAGTCAAATAATGTTGTGGAAAGGGAGGATTACCGGCTTTTGGGCAAAAGAATAGAGGTTAGAAGTCGTTTTGCCGATTCCCACTTGGGGCATGTTTTTGACGATGGTCCTCAGCCAACCGGACTTCGTTACTGCATTAATTCTGCATCACTTCGTTTTATTCCCGTTGAAAAACTTGAGGAAGAAGGTTATGGTCAATACAAAAAACTTTTTGACGTTAACCAATAAAATTGACGTTTGAAGAGAAGGATTATGAAGAGTGTAGCGATTCAATGGATGTCCAAACAGTTTGAAACTCTTTTTCAAGAAGCGGCATAAGTTCTTCAATTCCGGTCTCTTTTTTTGCTGCCTTTGATTCAATTTTCTTGGCAATATCATAAAGGGAGATAGCACAAAAAGTTCCAGCACTTCCGGCAAGTTTATGAGCAAGCTTCATTGTTTCATCTAAATCGTCCGACAGAAGTTTTTCTTTAATATCCCTCACTGCTTCACGGTTTAAGTCATAGAAGGTGTTAAGAAGCTCTATGCAAAACTCCTCGTTATCACCCATATTTTCCTTGAAGCTTTTGAGGTCAATTCCCGGAAGTTCTTCGGGTAACTGTTGAGTCTTATTTTCAGTCTTTACCGTTTCCGTTTTTTTCAGTTCATTACCCTCTTTAAGCCATTTAATAAGAATCTTTTGTAATGAAATGGGAACAACAGGTTTTGAAATGTGGTCATTCATTCCTGCTAAAAGAGTTTTTTCCTTTGCATCATCGGATGCGTGAGCAGTCATTGCAATAATGGGAATATTATTAAACTCTTCAAGTGCTTTTATCTTTTGTGTTGCTTCATAACCGTCCATTTCAGGCATTTGAATATCCATGAAAATAAGGTCGAACTTGGTTTCCTTAATTACCGATATTGCTTTTGTACCACTTTCAGCAGTAGTTACCTTTAATGCAAGGTCTTCCAGTAAGTCTCTTGCAACCATTTGATTTATTGGGTTGTCATCTACCACAAGGATATGGTGTTTTTCGCTAAAGGTTATTTGTGCAAGGTTTTTCTGAGAATTCTGTTCAGCAAGGTCAACTTTAGAGTCAGTTTTGTAGCCAAAGGTTGCGGTGAAGGTAAATACACTTCCCACATCAACACCACTTTTAATATATATTGCTCCCTTCATCATTTTTACCAGTTTTTGACAGATAGACAACCCAAGACCAGTTCCGCCATATTTTCTTGTAGTTGATGAGTCTGCCTGAGAAAAGTTTTTAAAAAGCTTCAACTGCTGTTCTTCAGAAATGCCAATGCCGGTATCTTTAATAGAAAAACGCAGGGTAATAGAGTTTTCCGTTTCGCTTTCCTTTTCCACTTCAATAAAAATCCCACCTTTTTCCGTGAACTTAATAGCGTTACTAACAAGGTTTGAAATTATTTGTTCGAGTCGCAGAGGGTCGCCAATGAGGAGGGAAGGAACTTCATTGCTCAGGGATATTTTAAAATCAAGTCCTTTCTCCTGAACTTTATCCTGAAAAAGGTAGGCAATTTTTTTTGTTGAGACATGGGGGTCGAACTCAATTTCCTCCATATCCAGTTTTCCTGCCTCAATTTTTGAAAGGTCAAGAATTTCGTTGATAATATTGAGCATCGACTGTGATGCCATCTGCATTTTTTCAACATACTCCCTCTGTTTTTTTGTAAGTTTTGTTTTGAGGGTTAAGTGTGACAAACCAATTATGGGGTTGAGGGGCGTTCTCAGTTCATGGCTCATAATAGAAAGAAACTCAGATTTTGATTTGTTTGCTTCGTCAGCTTGAATCTTTGCATTTCTCAGTTGTTCTTCAACCTTTTTTATCTCGCTGATATTTCTTCCGGTTCCGGTAAATCCTGATAGTTCCCCTTTTTCATTTTTTAGAATTACTCCGTTACAAAGGTAGGGTACAAGGTTGTTATCTTTGCTAATTAAGTTGACCTCAAGGTTACTTTCTCCCTTTTCAAAAACTTCTTGAATTTTGAGCATCACCATTTCTTTTTCTTTTTCATTCACGAAATTAACAGCAGGACGATGTAATAGTTCATGAGGTGATAGTCCGGTAAAATCTTCTAAACCTTTATTCCACTTGATGAGTTTTCCCTCCATATCAAACACATATAAGATATCCGGGTTAGCGTTCATAATGGTTTTTTCTTCGCTTAGGGTTCTCGCCAAAGCATCCTTAGTCTTTGTAAGTTCTTTCGTTCTTTCTTCAACCTTATTTTCCAACTCCTCGGCATGTATTTTCTGGGCTTCGAGTTTTTCAAAATCAGCTTTTTCTTTTTCTTCTTTTAATATATTTATTCGATCAGTAAGTGCCATGGAGAGAATTACCGCATCAATTGCAAAACCTATCAGTCTTCCATAGATGAATAAAAAAGGATACAAAGGAATTATGTCCTGGACTCCCAAAGACCTTATCAGGATGGAAACAAAAAACATTGTCCACGCAACTAAAAAATATCCGGCAGGTCTGAAACCATCCCTATAGCGTTTTATTCCAGCAATAGTAAATAAAAGAATAAATAACAGTGCTCCCAGAGTCAAAGATTTCACACCCCAAATTGCATCTAAGTACGTAACAAACATTCCGAAGATAAAATATATGGCTAATACGTTTAATAGTGAATGAATAGTGGGAATTTTTTCTTTTGTTTGTAAAAATTGTTGAGTGAATAAAATGGCAAAAACTCCAGGTGGGGCTAACAGAAGGATGGATGTCCAATAGACTTCCCATTCAGGTGAATCAGACCAAAATAGCTGAAAACCTATTTGGTTAAAACTGAGGGTTGAGAGAAGTCCGGAAAAAATGAGAAGAACATAGTATAAATAACGGGAATCTCTAAGGGTAATGAAAATAAAGAGGTTATAAAAAATCATAAGAAGCATGATCCCATAGAGAATCCCATTAATTGCTATTTCTCCCTGAACCATTTCATTAAATGCATTGTGAGACCATAAAGTAAGAGAAAATGTGGGAATCCACGATTTTATTTTTATATAAACTACATATTGGCTTTGAGGTTTTATTTGGACTTTAAAGGTTGTATTGTGGAATTTAACTTCACGGTGGGAATAAGGGAATATTCTCCCCTCAGTTCTTTTATACGTAACAACACCATTTTCTACAATGTAAAGGTCGGCATACTGTACGAGTTGCCATGCTTCCAAAAACCAATCCTGAGGAATATCTAAAGGGTTTTGAATGGTAAATCTCCCCCAATAAATATATTTTGAAAGACCAAAAAACGGATATTTACTTTCACTTTTAACAAAATCCTCTTTTCTTTTTCCCGCAAGAATTTCTTCAATTGTCAGTTGGTTACTTTTATCTTCCAGAACTTCCATATGAAGTCCAGGGGTAAAACTTTCCCATTCTTCAGTTAAAAC
>JADGAW010000092.1 GCA_015231815.1 Nitrospinota bacterium | reverse complement strand
TAAAATCGGAAAGGACTTACAGGGGTCTTTGTCATCCCTCAAAGGAGTTCTTGTGAAGTTTGATTCCCATGTTGACCCTTTAAGCATAAGTGTTGAAAAAGCAATGAAAGCTGGTCATCAGGCTTTGGATAAAGTTCAAAAAGCACTGGGAACGTCCACTGGATTAGGAGAACTTACCAACGAGTTATCTGAAACAGCACGTTCAATTAGAATTTTTATTGATATGTTGGAACGAAACCCCAACGCAATAATTTTTGGCAAGAAAACCAAAGGAGGAAGAGAGTGATTATATTTAAGAAATATACCCATGTAGCAGCATTGTTCTGCTTACTTCTTTTTGTTAGTGGCTGTGTTTCCACAACAAACGCATCAACAAAATTTTATATTCTTAACCCTATAAGCGATGCACCAAGTCTTCAAAAGAAGGTGAAAACAAAAGCTGTTTCAGTTGTAATTGATTCATTACGTTTACCTCAATATTTGGAACGTCCTCAAATTGTTATGAGAACAAGTGCAAACGAACTTTCCTTTGCCGAATTTCACCAATGGGGAGGTAATCTTAGAAAGAATATGATGAGAACTCTTGCTGAAAACCTCTCTCAGTTACTTGGTTCCCCGGAAATTTCTATGGCACCAAACATGTCATCTGTTCCTTCTGATTTCCGCCTTGAGTTAGAAATTCTGCGTTTTGAAAAAGAGAGCAATCACCATGTTTCCCTTTCAGCTCAGTGGCGAATCTTAAAAGGAAAAGACAACACTCATATTACGAGCCGATTAACCAAACTTAAGAGCAAATCCCCTGTAAATGAAAAGGATTTTGCCAAAATCGTTGAAGTAATGAGTGAGCTGTTTGGAGAATTAAGCAGTAATATTGCTCAGGCAATTATTGAATTCAATAAATAAAGGGATGCTACGTTTTAGACTGTTTTCCATTGGCATTTTCCTTCTCTTTCTTTCGGGAAACATCAATGCTGAAGAAAGTGAAGGCGAAAAACTTATGAAGGAAGTGTTTAAGCGTCATGAACTTGCTCCTTATGTTTTTGAAAAACAAACAATGGTTCTTACTGATAGTTTAGGTAATCGGTCAGTAAGAAAACTGAGACGTTACTCCCGGGTTGAGAGTAATGGAACAATTAAATATTTGCTGGTAATTGATGAACCTGCAGAGGTGAGGGGAGTTTCTCTTCTCGCAGTGTTAAATAGTAAAGATAAAGATGAAAGCAGACTCTACCTGCCTGCTTTTGGAAAGAAATTAAAATCAAGTGATGATGATACTCGAGGTAACTATTTCCTTGACAGTGATTTTACAATTGATGATTTAACTCCTGAGGTGATGTCTGATTACATGTATGAAAAAGCAGATGATGTAAAAATGGATAAGCTCAAGTTTTTTGTTGTAATAGCTAAACCTAAAAACATTGGAATTGAAGTTGCCACAGGTTATTCGTATAGAAAGCATTATATTCGTCAGGATAACCTTTTTCTTGTACGAACAGATTATTACGACAGAAACAAACGTTATGTTAAACGTCGAACATCCCATGACCTAAAACAGGTTAACGGAGACATGTGGCGGGCAAATATGGTTTTAATGGAGGATTTAAGAAAAAAGAATAAAAGCCTGTTTATTATTCAACGACGGATTTTTTCAAGTGATTATGTACCCAATGTTCTTTTTACTGCTGATTGGCTAAAATCGGGTTCGCATCTCATGGGAGCAGATGTTCGACTTTTTAGGAAGGTTGCTCCTCAAGAAGAAAGTAAGGAAGAAAAGAAAGTTACAGAAGATAATTAAGAAAATATAAGAATAGAAATATGATAGAAAACTCTCTTAAATTTGGCATAAACAATAAGGCTTATACCATGTTGGTTATTGTTGCTGTTACTGTTTTTTCCATTTTTGGACTTCCAAAGTTGGAGCTTGATACCGGCTTTAAGAGTATGATTTCCAAAAGCGACCCCTATAAGGTTTTTTATCATGAAATTGTGAGAGAGTTTGGTTCGGATAATAAAACCATTATTTACATTCGTGACAAAAACCTTTGGACACCAAAAAAACTTGCCGCTTTTGAAAAACTTCATTATGCATTTGATAAATTGCCTTTTGTTGAAAGAGTGGATGACCTTTTTACGTTGCGAAATATCAAGGGAAAAAACGGAAAAATAACATCTCACATATTTCTTCCAGAAGCCCCAAAAGATCAGGTAACTGCAGAACAAGTCAAGAAGGATGTTCTTTATAATCCGTTGCTAACGGGTAATTTTATTTCCAAAGATGGCAATGTCATGGCAATAATTGTTTCCATCAAGGAAGACAAGGAGGATCGTCAATTTGACCACAAAGTTAACGATATTTTTGAGAATATTATTTCTCAAGATAAATCAACCTTTGATGAAATATTTCAAGTTGGTTCTCCAAGGATTAATCTTGAATTAAAAAATATTCTTTTTCGGGATATTTCTCTTCTTGGTCCTTTATCCGCAGTAATTTTAGTACTGTCAATTCTTCTTTTTCTCAAAAGTTGGACTGCAGCATTTATTCCTGTGGCAACATCCATTCTAAGCATTATTTGGACATTTGGCATTATGGGCTGGTGTGGAATTCCAGTTAATATTCTCAGCGCAATGTTGCCAACTCTTATCATCGTTATTGGTTCAACGGAGGATACTCACATGATTTCCTCTTATCTTCAAGGACTGGATCAATATAAAGAGAATAAAAGAGATTTGAGCGTACGTTTTATGATGACCCATATGGGAGTTCCCTTGCTGTTGACTATTCTTACAACAGCACTTGGTTTTGCCAGTAATATCTTTACCAATATCGGGCTTATTCAGGATTTTGCTTTAGCATCTACCTTTGCAATTTTGTCAAACGGTTTTATCACCATTCTTTTTGTTCCGATAGCTCTCTCTTTTATAGGACCGCTTAACAGCAGCCTTTTTCATAGAGGCGAAGCTGTTAAAGGAATGCCCGGATTGTTTGTTCGACTCTTTGGGTTTACCAAAAGCCATTTTCCTCGGTCAATTTTGCTCATTACAGGAATTGCCTCCATCTTTTTTCTCTATCATGCTTCAAGTCTCTATGTTAGTAATGACCCTCTTTCATATTTTAAACAAGACAGAGAGTTGATACAGCAGGTTAAGACAATTCATCATGACCTTGCTGGAATGAAAGTCTTTTTCGTAACATTGGAATCTAAAAATAACAAAGCGTTCTTGGAACCAAAAAATATTAATAAATTAGTGGAGATCCAGAAGTTTATGGAAAAACAAGGAGCCTATGATCGCACAATTTCTCTTGCTGACCACCTTTCTCTTGTTAATAGAGAGTTTTATAACGGTAAGGAAAGTTATTTTACTATCCCTCGAAAAAAGGAGCTCGTTGCTCAATATTTACTTTTTTTCCATAGCCAAGACCTTTCCAGTTTTGTAAGTCATGATTTAAGGCGTGCAAATATCGTTGTTCGTCATAACATTGGAGATTCAAAGACCCTGAATAAATATGTAAACGAACTGAGAGATGTTGTAAGAAATATTGCCGGAGCCGATATGAAAGCTTACGTTGTTGGTGAAAACCTTATGGTGAATGCTGCTGCTGAAGGTCTTCTTACTGCTCAGGTAAAATCACTTTTTATCTTACTCTTTGTTGTTTTTCTCATAATGTCTGCAATGTTTACCTCATTAAAAGGTGGACTCATTGCCATGATACCTAATTTAATTCCAATAGTTTTTCTTTTCGGATGTATGGGTTTGCTGAATATCCCCCTGAACCCAGGAACAGCAATGGTAGCGGTTATTGCAATTGGAATTGCTATTGATGGGACAATTCACCTCTTTTCAAGGTATAACGAACTTTGCAGAAAAACTACCGACTATCACGAAGCTGTTGCAATTACCGTTGCAGAAGAGGCAACCCCAATGGTTGCAACAAGTCTATCCCTTTGTTTTGGTTTTGGTATTCTTCTTTTATCGGAGTTTACTCTTATCGGACAATTTGGGGCACTTTCAGCGGCAACAATGATTTTTTCCCTCTTTTCCAACCTTTTAATAACCCCGCTCATCATGTCAAGAGTTAAGTTGGTTGGCCTTTATCAGATGTATTCACTTACAATGCAAAAAGAAGTTTTTGAAAAAAGCCCGCTTTTTAAAGATATGAGTAACTACCAAATTAGAAAAGCTATTATGATTTCCGAAGCTCATGACTTTGAGGTAGGAGAATTATTAATAAAGCAGGGAACGGTTGGAAGAAGTATGTTTTTAATCCTTGAAGGAAAGGTTGAGGTTACTCTTGAAGAGGGTATAAAGAATAAGGTTGTGTTATCAGAGTTAAGTGCCGGTCAAGTGTTTGGAGAAATTGGCTTTGTAAAAGAAACAAAAAGAACTGCCAATATTCGTGCTCTGACACCTGTAAGTGTTCTTAAGTTCGATTATGAACGGTTAAAAGAAGATTTAAAGTTTTTCCCTTTTATTGTTTCAAAAATTAACTTCAACATTTGTGGTATTCTTGGAGAGCGACTTGCCAGCAAAGTCGAAACTATTTCTGATGACAAAAAGTATCAGGAAGAGATGATGAAAAAATCAGATTTTCACTAATAATTCTGTTCTTATAATTAAACGACTGTTTTAATCGTCAATGTTTCCTGCAAGCTCAATTGCTTTAATTAAGGCTCTGCCTTTATTCATCGTTTCCTGATATTCACTTTCCGGAATAGAATCATATACAATTCCTGCCCCGACACCAAGGTAGCCTTTGTTTTTATGAATGTAAAGTGTTCTGATGGAAATTGCCATATCCATGTTACCGGAAAAATCGAAGTAACCTACACAGCCAGAATAAATATACCTTTTCACTGGTTCCAGTTCATCAATTATTTCCATAGCTCTGACCTTTGGAGCACCAGAAACTGTTCCCGCTGGAAAGGTAGCTTTTAGCACATCAAAAGATGTTTTTCCTTTCTTCAGTTTTCCCGTTACATTAGAGACAATATGCATTACATGGGAATAACGCTCTATCGCCTGATATTCAGTGACATGTATAGAATTTGTTTCGCAAACCCTGCCAATATCGTTTCTTCCAAGATCAACCAACATGACATGTTCCGCAAGTTCCTTTTTATCTAACAGTAATTCGGTTTCAAGTTCCTTATCTTCCTCTTCCGTTTTGCCCCTTGGTCTGGTACCAGCAATTGGACGAACCGTTGCGTTATCTTCCTCCAGTCTTACGAGAATTTCTGGAGAAGACCCAACAATTTCAACTTCACCAGCTCGAAGATAAAACATGTAGGGGGAGGGATTAATTAATCGCAGTGCGCGGTAAATATTAAAGGAATTGAAGGTAATATCAAAACAAAGCCTTTGGGCAAGTACCACCTGAAGGAGGTCTCCATCTTTTATATATTCCCGACACTTTTCCACTGCTTTTTTAAAGTCTTCTTTTTCAAAAGATGAAGTAAATTCAGATGTTTTGTTCTCTTTTGCTTTTGGTTTACTCCTTTTAACCGGTAATTTAAGTTTTTCAAGAATTGCAAGAATTTCCCTTTGGGCGTTTTCGTAAAGAACGTTTAAGTCAGAGCCCTCATCAAACTCAATATTACAGAGAATTTTAATTGTTTGTTTCAGACTATCAAATATCAACAGTTTTTTTGCAATGAAAAGGTATGAGTCAGGAAGTCCAAGGTCATCTTTGGAGTTTTCCGGTAGTTTTTCTATGTGCCTTACCATGTCATAACCAATATAACCAACAGCTCCACCGCAAAAGATAGGTAAATCACCGTAGGGTATATAGCTGTAGTCAGCCATTATTTCTTCCAAGAGTTTTAATGGTGATTCAGCTGTTTTATTTTCTGTTTTACCGTTTCTCACGATATGTACATCGTTATTTTTTGATAAAAAAACCAGTTCAGGATCAATACCGATAAAAGAATAGCGGGACCATTTATTTCCACCTTCCACGGATTCAAAGAGAAACTCGTTGCCTCCAGAACTTATTTTTCTAAAAGCAGAAACCGGAGTTTCGCAATCTCCAAGAATTTCATAATAAAGAGGAAAGATATTTCCCTTTTGGGAGAATTCCATAAACTCTTCAAGTGTTGCTGCAAATTGATTAATTTTTGACATGACAAAAAATAAAATGTAGTGAGAACCTTTTTAGAGGTTTAACTTTTTACGTTAAACAGGAGGGTATTTTAACCTAAGGTATCTAAAAGACGAGCCCGCAACCGCAGTGCTGCTTTTGAGTGAAGCTGTGAAACCCTTGATTCGGTAATTCCCATAACTTCCCCTATTTCCTTCATGTTTAATTCTTCGTAATAATAAAGGGAGATAAGGATTTTTTCTTTTTCTGGAAGGGTATCTATTGTTTCTGCAATTATCTCTCGGATTTGTTTTAGCTTAATTTCCGTTTCAGGGTCGTTTGAATTGGTATCTGCCAAACAATCATAAATATCTCTGTCATCTCCGTCTTTATCAGAACCGCCAAGATCCTCAAAGTTAACAATGGAAATCCCGGCAGCATCTCTAAGCATTTTGTAGAACTCATCGACGGTAATGTCTAACTCTTCCGCCATCTCCTCATCTTCAACAGGACGGTTGAGCTCACGTTCCAATTTAGCGTAGGTCTTGCTAACTAAAGTTGCTTTTTGTCGAACAGTTCTGGGAACCCAGTCAAGAGCTCTAAGCTCATCTAAAATTGCCCCTCTGATACGAAACTCTGCATAAGTTTTGAATTGAACATCTTTCGATTCATCGAACTTATCAATCGCATCAATTAATCCCATTGTTCCAGCACTGATAAGTTCGTCAAGTTGGATATTGGGCGGAACTCTGACAATAATTCTCAGTGCTGCATATTTAACCAATTGTGCATGTTCAACAATAAGTTTATTTCGTTCTTTCTCACTGACTTTCATAGTTTTATTTTTGGATGAAAGTTCTTTCTCTTCGGACAGTAGTTACCTGTATACCTGATTTATTATCAGATTTACGCTATTACTTACGACTTAAGATTTCGAGCCTGTACCCCTCTTATCCCATTTCAGTAAGCAATTGAGTTGTATATGTCCCGTCAAGAAAAGAAGTATTTTCAAGAATTCGCAGGTGTAATGGAATATTGGTTTTAATTCCATCAATAACAAATTCCTTTAATGCTGTTTTCATTTTATTTATAGCAATTTCTCGTGTGCTGCCTTTGGTGATAAGCTTTGCTACCAAGGAGTCATAATGAGGATTTACGGTATCCCCCTGACAAAAACCTGAATCCACCCGAACTCCAAAGCCACCAGGCTGAACATATTTGGTAATTGTTCCAGCTGAAGGAATGAAGTTAAACTGATCCTCAGCATTAATTCTACATTCAATAGAGTGTCCTGATAAATGAACATCTTTTTGCGTTAGGCCAATATTTTCATGTGTTGCAATTTCAATTTGTTTCTTTACAAGGTCAATACCGCTGATTTCTTCAGAAACAGTATGCTCAACCTGAATTCTTGTATTTACTTCGAGAAAAAAATAGTCATCACCATCAAGAAGAAATTCCACGGTTCCAGCACCTTTATAATTAACTGCCTTCATTATTTTTACCGCATCGTTTCTAATATTTTTTCTCACGGATTCCTTTACTAAAGGAGCGTTTCCTTCTTCAATAATTTTTTGATTTCGCCTTTGAACAGAACAGTCTCTATCTCCAATATGAATTGCATCTCCTTTTCCGTCACCAAGGATTTGTACCTCAAAGTGCTTTGGTCTCTCAAAGAACTTTTCCAGAAAGATATCATCGGAGCCAAAGGCTGCTTTAGCTTCGTTTCCCAGAATGGCAAAGATTTTTTCCATTT
>JADGAW010000091.1 GCA_015231815.1 Nitrospinota bacterium | reverse complement strand
GGTGCCTCAAAGCCGTTTCTGAGAATGAGTTCAAAGCTTCTCCCATCAATGATCAGATTCTACCTCTATTTTTCAGTAAACGAGGTTTATTAGGAACATTATGAATCTCATTTAGTCGATGCGTAATCCGTTAAAGAAAGCATCGATTTCTGTCATTTTTTTTATAAGAATAAAGTAAAGAATTATAATAGTGGTTTTATGATAGGATGGTGGGTAATAATTCAATATTAATTCATTTACTGTTATAGGATAAAAATACGTGAACAAACCTCTGGGGCTTTCCTAAAAAGGGGGACAAATTAAAATACAAAATCATGTTATTGAATAGAGGCTGAACCTATGAATACTATCACCGGAAACATGTTTGAACGAATATATTTTTCACAGAGAAAACTGTTTCTAACCTTCTTTCTTATCGTGAGCATAGTATTGGGATACTTTGCCATACACCTCAAACAGGACGCTTCCTTTACAAAATGGTTTCCTCTGAAGCATGAATATATGATTACCTGCATGAAATACATGAAGGAATTTGGAGGAGGAAACCAAATACTTGTTGCTCTGGTAACAAACAAAAAAGACATTTACTATCCCGATTTTTTTAACGCCTTAAAAGCGGTTACAGAAGACCTTTTTTTCATACCCGGGGTTGAACGCTCCTCGGTTAAATCTCTTTTTACCCCAAATGTTCGCTTCATTGAGGTAGTGGAAGGTGGTTTTAGCGGAGGAAATATTATTAATTCCGGCTTTAAACCAACCCCTGAAGCATTAGAACAGGTAAACAAAAATGTACAAAAATCCAACTATATTGGCAGGTTGGTTTCAGAGGATTTTACCGGCGCACTTATTTCCCTGGAATTACAGGAAAAAAACCCTAAAACAGGAGAAAAACTTAACTATGCTGATGTTGCACAACAACTCGAACAAATACGCAAAAAATATGAAACAAAAGATATTACTGTTGCAGTAATTGGTTTTACCAAACTTGTTGGAGATGTATTAGAAGGTGTAAAGGAAGTTATTGTATTCTTTTTAATAACCTTTATCATAACAGCAATCTTTCTCTATATTTTCTCCTGCTCCTTTTATCTGACGATTGTTCCCCTTGCCTGTTCCTTGGTTGCTCTTGTTTGGCAACTTGGAGTATTAAATCTTCTTGGATATGGACTCGACCCAATGTCTGTTCTCGTTCCATTTTTGATATTTGCCATTGGGGTCAGTCACGGCGTTCAAATGATTAACGCCATGAAACAAGATGTCATGAGGGGATATGATAGTCTCACATCAGCTCATTACACCTTTAACCGAATGCTTCTTCCTGGAGGAGTTGCCCTTCTAAGTGATTCCATTGGTTTTCTTATGTGCGCTTTTATTGAGGTGGAGGTTATACGGGAAATGGCAGTTACGGCAAGTATTGGAATTGCCGCACTAATAATAACCAACCTCTTTGTCTTGCCCCTCTTACTTTCCTTTGTTCCCATAAAAAAACAATGCGAGCTTAAAATGGAACCTGTTTGGGAAAAACTATGCACTTTTACCCATGTAAAAAAAGCAAAAATAACGATTCTTTTCTGTATTGTTTTATTTATTGCAGGAGCGTGGAAAGCCAATGATTTAAAGGTTGGGGATTTAAAAGCAGGAGTTCCTGAACTTAAGGAAGATTCTCGACTTAACCAGGATATTGCCCTCATTACTAAAAAATTCTCCATTGGGGTCGATGTACTGTCGGTTATATCTGAAACTCCTCCTGACTCCTGCGTTGATTATGAAATTATGAAAGCTATCGATAATTTTGCGTGGCATATGCAAAACGTTGAAGGGGTAAAGTCGGTTATTGCTTTAACAACTGCTGCAAAAGCAATGAACGCAGCATGGAACGAAGGAAACCTAAAGTGGCATACACTGCCCAGCAACAAATTCTCACTTGGACAGGCGGTCTCACCAATTCATGTAAGCTCAGGACTTCTCGATTTTAAATGCGGTAAAATGCCGGTTCTCATTTTCCCAAAAGACCATAAAGGAGAAACGATTGAGCGGATTATTACTGCAATAAAAACCTATAAGAAAAGTAACAAAAACGAAAAAATCAATTTTAATCTTGCCAGTGGAAATGTTGGTTTTATGGCAGCAACAAATGAAACGGTAAAAGCAGCACAACTTCCCATGCTTTGTTATATCTACGCAGTTACCTTTCTCTTATGTCTCGTTACATTTAGAAGTTTTAAAAGTACTCTCTGTATAATTCTTCCTTTGGCTTTAGTTTCTGCGCTTACTTACGCCTTTATGACAACTCTTGATATTGGGCTGAAAGCGGCAACATTGCCCGTAGCAACCCTTGGAGTTGGAATTGGCGTAGATTACGGAATTTACATTTTTAATAATCTGCAAAAATGTTTTCATAAAGGCATGGGACTCCAAAAGGCGTATCATGTTACCTTACGGGAAACAGGAAGTGCGGTGCTGTTTACCGGACTTACGTTAGCTGTTGGGGTAAGTACCTGGATATTTTCCGATTTACAGTTTCAGGCTGACATGGGAGCACTGCTCACTTTTATGTTCCTTGTTAATATGCTTGGAGCGGTTTTTTTGCTTCCAGCCATTGCAACTCTCCTCTTTGGAGGCAAGAAGTAAACGTCATCAATGAATGAAAAGATTAAATCTGATGAAATAGAGCTCCATAGTGACACATCAAGAAAAACGAGATATTATCTCCCTCTATTTATCATATGCTTTACCTACCCTATTATTTGCTTCTCTCTTTACTATCCAATATTAGACAACCCAACAATATTTGACGACTCATTGTCGGTAACCCTCAAGGCTGTACAACATCTCTCACCAATCTTCCATTACTTTGTTTATGATATTGATGCAAATATGAATGTACCTCACCGTGGGCTGGCATTAATGAGTCATGGTCTTGTATGGAACCTTTTTAATAATAATGGTTTCTTTTGGTTTTATTTTTTTAATATTCTTTTGCACAGCTTAAACGCAATGTTAGTATCTGTTTTCTTGAACTTATTTTTTTGTTTATCTTCTCTCCCCCACAACACACTAGAAAGCAACACTTTCTCTAAAGACATTCGTTTCCTTCTCCCATTTAGCGGTGGACTATTATTTCTTATTCATCCGGTTCAACTAAATGTTGTAGCCTATTTAGCTCAAAGAACATCTCTGTTGATGGTTTTCTTTGGACTTCTAAGCCTTATCTTTTTTTTACGATTTATACTTTCAGGCAAAAGAGAGTGGCACTGGTATATTCTTGCATTCATTATTTACCCGGCAGCTCTTTTTTCTAAAGAAAACAGCGTTACCTTAGTTGTCCTTTACCTGCTGCTCCTTTTTATGTCAAATCAAAATACGGCTATTGAGAGACAACGAAAATTCCTCTTTATTCAAAACATTGTATTCATTCTTCCGTTTTTAATTCTTATTGGACTTTATGTTTCTTTTATGCACTATGAAACACACACAGAACTGTTTCTTTCAAGCCCTATGGAATACTTTATGACCCAATGTGTGGTCATTTCAGAATATATATCGATTCTTTTTCTTCCACTTCCGCAATGGTTAAGCATTGATTGGTTCATACCCGTATATACTTCTTTTTCACAACGTCCTGTTCTCTCTGGATTTATTTTTTTAACCACTCTTTTCTTTACAGCAATTTACCTTATTTCCAGCAATAAGAACAGAGTTCTTGGTTTTGGAATTATTTGGTTTTTTGTTACTCTGGCACCAGACAGTTCATTTTTACCACTTCCTGAAACAAAGGTTGAATATAGACTTTATATGCCAATTATTGGTTTCATAATGGTTTTTGTCGTAACGCTTTGGTTGCTAATTAACCGATTTGCAAAGGAACATATTCAAGCAACACTTTACAAAATTTTTATGGCGTTGATTCTTCTGATGTTTCTGATGTTTACCCTTGCAAGAATCCCTGTTTTTGATTCAGAGGTTACCTTATGGGAAGACGTTATTAAGAAAAACCCAAAAAACTCAAGAGCCTACCAAAACAGAGGAGCGAGTTTATTTGACCAGGGAAAGTACCAAGAGGCACTAAAGGACTTTAATAAATGTATTGATTTTAACAACCTGAAAAGATACCCCGAAAAACCTTTTATTAACAGAGGTGAAACATTTAAAAGGCTAAAGCGGTATGAGGAATCCCTCAATGATTTTAATAAAGCAATAGAGATAAACAATAAAAGCTCTGTTGCCTATTTTCACCGGGCTAACCTCCAGAAAATAATGGGAAGGATACCAGAAGCCCTTGAAGATATAAACAAAGCAATTAACATTTCGCCTGACAACAACCTCTATTATTTTGAACGTGGATATATTTACCTCGCTGCGGATAAACCTCAAAGTGCTCTTAAGGATTTAAGCAGCTCAATTAAGCTGGGGAACTCCTCATTTCTTATCTTTATGGTTCGAGGTTCTCTTTATCATTGGATGGGAAACTGCAGCCAAGCGATTCCTGACTATACCAAAGCGTTAGAAATTAATCCTAAAAACGATGTGACATACAACAATCGAGGAACCTGCTATTTATCTCTTCACAATATTGTTCTGGCAAAAAAAGATTTTGAGGCAAGTTGTAAGCTTGGTAATAAAGATGGCTGCAATAATGCACAAAAGGTAAAAGAGTAAAACCTTTCGTCACAAAGTTCTTTTCTTAAACCCTCTTGAGGTTAAAGTCAGGAACAGAGTTCTCTTACTGCATTCGCTACATCATCGGCAGAGGGGTAATAGGCAGCTTCGAGATTATGAGCTGTAGGGGTTGGAATATCCGGACAAGTTACCCGTTTAACAGGTTTTCTAAGGGAAGAAAATCCTTTTTCAGAAACCATACAGGAAATACTCGATGCTACACCACCGGTATGCCATCCATAATCTGTAACGACAAGCTTTCCCGTTTTAGCAACCGACTTTAAAATAATATCTTCATCAAGAGGTTTAATTGTCCTCAGATCAATTAGTTCTGCTTTAATTCCTTCTTCCGCAAGTTTTTTTACGGCTGTTGCACTTTCATGAACCATGAGGGATGTGGCTACGATGGTTACATCAGAACCTTCTACTACAACTCTTCCCTTACCTTTTTCTACTGAATAAGGAGCCTCTGGAACCTGTCCTTTTTTATCGTATAACCATCGATGTTCAATGAAAATCGTTGGATGTCCATCTTTAACAGCTTCCATCATAAGGCCTTTTGCATCATAGGGAGTTGCAGGCATATAAACCCTTAACCCGGGAACATGATAAAGAAGAGCCTCAAGAGATTGACTGTGTTGTGGTCCTGAACCCCAACCTCTTCCAACAATGCAGCGAATAATTACCGGAACTTTTATTTGACCACTAAAGGAATAATGCCAAATAGCGGCATGATTTATGATTTGATCCAGAGTTAACAGCAAAAAATCCATTCTCATATGAACCAGAATGGGTCTCATTCCAGCCAAAGCTGCTCCTACTGCAACACCTGTTAAAGCACTTTCCGAAAGGGGAGTATCGAAAACCCGCTTAATGCCATATTTCTCGTGTAACCCCTTTGTTGAGCCAAATATTGAGCCTGCATCATCCACCCCTTCCCCATAAACAAATACCTTGGAGTCGTTTGCAAGAAGTTGATCTTGTGCTTCCAGTAAAGCTTCACGGTAGGTAATTTCCCTTCCGGCTTTTTTATCTCCATCAATATCCGTATCAATGAGCTTGTTGTTTTCAGCGAGTATTTTTGTCCAGGGCATACTATTTATTCATTAATTTATAATTTACGTTTTATGAGTTTTTTGCTCTAAAAGAGGTGCTTATACATATTTTCCATAGGTACATCGTTGCTTTTATAGGCAAATTCAAATGCCTCTTCGACTTCGTTATCGATTTCCCTTTTAAGGTTTTGGTAACTTCCTTCATCTAAAACCCCTTCTTTAAAGAGTTTTTCTCTATAGAGTTTAATTGGACATCTTTGCTTCCATCCTTCCAGTTCTTCATTGGTTCGGTGACCGAGATTTGTATCTTCATCAGGACCGACATGCCCTTTCCATCGGTATGTTTTTGCTTCAATTAAGGAAGGTCCCTCGCCTCTTCTTGCACGTTCAATTGCTTTTTTAGCTGTATGATAAACCGCCTCAACATCGTTTCCGTCAACAAGCTCCCCCGGGACTTTATAACATTCCCCGCGTTTATAGATATTGTCATCTGCATGTCTTTTCATTTGAAAAGAGTTTGTTGCATAAAAATTATTTTCACAAACAAAAATTATCGGGAGGTTTTTAAGTCCGGCAAAGTTCATACTTTCCTGAAGAACCCCCTCATCAGCAGCTCCATCTCCAAAATAAGCAACCGCAACCTTATCTGTTCCTTTTAACTGCAACGCTAATGCAGCTCCTGTGGCAATAGGAATACCTCCGCCAACAATTGCAGTTGAACCAGGAATTCCCGCTTCAACATCTATTAAATGCATTGAGCCACCTTTACCTCCTGCACAACCGTTTTCCTTACCATAAAATTCTGCAACCATATTTTTAAGGTTACCGCCTTTTGCAAGATAATGTCCATGACTTCTATGAGTTGAAAAGATTAAATCCTCTTTTACCAGATTCTGAGAAACACCCGTTGCTATAGCCTCTTCACCAATATAAAGATGAACTGGAGTTTTTATTTCTTGTTTTCCATACACTTCGCATATTTTTTCTTCAAGACGGCGAATGCGGTAAGCCGTAGAGAACATATTGAGTTTATTTTCTTTTGTCAGCATCTTTTATATAAAATTCACATGTTTTGATGGGTTTTTTAGTTCCCAAAGGTATTGGTTTACAGCGTTCATACGACAGTTATCCCGGCAGTTTTTAAGGTCTAATTCGTTTTGAACAAATTTCATGTTTTCTTTTCTTTTTTCACTTTCCCAGATTTCCTGAAAGGTTGAATCATTAATATTTCCGTAGGTAAACCGGTCATCTCCAAGATATGCACTACAACCATAAACAGAACCGTCTGTCATTATATACCCCCAAAAGAAAGGGGTTGATTGACACCGTTCATATTTGCCTTCTTCAAAGAGGTTTTGAATTGTCTGAGACCTGAAAACCAAACTAAACCCGTCACCATTTAACGGTTTAAGTTCATTCTCAACCTCAATCATTTTTTTATAATCAATATTTTCATATTTTCGTGTTTCACTGTACATATGCTGGGAGTATGGCTTTATTACCAGATAATCTATACCAATATTCTTTAATTCCTTGCCGAGAGTAACTGCTTCATCTACATTATCAGGTAACAGTATCATTTGACCACCAAGAGTACAATTGTATCCTTTTTCTTTTCTTGTTTTTACCGCAAGTCTGAAATTTTCCAGAACCAAATCAAAGTCTTTTTCCCTCGTTCGGTGAATTTCGCTGTAGGTCTTTGCTGTTCCGGCGTTAATGCTTGTTTTGATCCAACTACAATTTCTCAGAAAAGAATCAATGTTTTTACTGTTGAAAGGAACCATATTGGTGGTTAACGAGGTATCAATACCAGCTTTCGAGCAAACATCCAACACTTCCGGTAACGCTTTATATAAGGTCGGTTCCCCTTCTCCGGCAAACATAACGCTCTTAACACCAAGCTTTGCCATTTCCTTTAATCTGGTTTTTAAAATTTCCGGATCCAATGCAATATTTTTATAGCCAATATAGTCAACGGCACAAAAAGTACACCGATGATTACATGCTCCAAAGGGAGAAATCTCGACATAAATGGGATATATTAATTTAGCCTTTTCCCAGTTTTCATGGTTAGTCTGCCAGTCAGCAACCCTTTCAGGATGGTAAATTAATTTATGGCTGTCAATTCTGAATTTATCGCTCATGATTACGCTGTAACCCTTTCA
>JADGAW010000090.1 GCA_015231815.1 Nitrospinota bacterium | reverse complement strand
GTAGAAAAATCAAGGCTCATAAAACTGTTAATTTCCACCACTCTTATTGTTTCGATATGCTTCAACTCAGATTGTTGGGTGTCCTTAAGATAATTAAGTAATCCTCCAGCAGCAACAATAAGAGCATCCTTTTCCGATAATCCAAAACCATCCAGTGCCAAAACCTGAAAGTGCTCTTTTAAAATCTTTCCGGTGAGATTCTTGTCGAAGTACCAGTCTTCCACTGTAGTGACACAGACTTTTTCTTTATTTACTTCTCGAAGTATTTCATTTAAGTATGATAGAGTTGAACTTGTTACAACGACTTCAGAAAAGGATTGTTGTCCAAGAAAATCAATAATTTTCTTCTTTGATTTTTCGTGAAATTCTGCTCCATAGAACTCTCCGGTAGTGAGTTCAACAAAAGATACCCCAACATATTTTCCCTGTTTTGTAATGGTAAATATGTGATTGGAATCCTCAGAAATTATCTGCGTCTGATCAATAACCGTTCCTGGAGAAACGATCCGAATAACCTTTCTCTTTACAATTCCCTTTGCTGTTTTAGGATCTTCCACCTGCTCGCAGATAGCAACCCTCTGCCCGGCTTTTATCATTTTTGTAAGGTAAACATCTACAGCATGATAGGGAATACCGCAGAGAGGAACAGGGTTTGGTGAATTTCTATCTCTACTGGTCAGGGAAATACCCAGAATTTTTGATGCAACAATTGCATCTTCGTGAAACATCTCATAGAAATCTCCCATTCTGAAAAAAAGAATTGCATTTTTATTCTGCTCTTTAATTTCATGATACTGTTTCATTAACGGGGTTTCTTCCGGTTGTTTTTTTCCACCCATACTATTTCGTATTTAATGTCGTCTATTTCTCAAAATGCGTTGCAATCTGCTTATTACACAGTTTAAGGCTTTTGCTCCATAACCTTTTAAAATGGTTTAAAAGAAAAAATATTATAACTTTCCCCATTCAAATACTATAATACTTGGAAAATAAAATTAAGGAACAAGAATGCTGAACACAATTAAAAACAATAAAGAAAAAATTTTTACGGCAGTTCTGGTTATTTACATAACGCTGCTTGGAATCGGGACTATTGCTGAACTCTTTGACATTGAATCAATTCTGGATTGGTGGATTTGGAGACCTCCAGGTAAATATTAATAAAAACCTATGAAAAAAGTAAAAACAGGATTAATTCAGGTTTCTTCTAATGAAAACTTTGAAGAAAACATGGATAAAGCAGAAAAATATATTAGAAAAGCTGTGGAAGCAGGAGCACAAATTATTGCTTTGCCGGAAAATGTATGTCAAACAGGCAAAGTAGGAGCTGCCTTAAAGTTCGTCAACGACTGCAAGCATGTTGTTGCTTTGGAGCGGTTTAAAACAATTGCTGCAGCACATAATATTTACCTTATTGCCGGCAGTATTCCCTTCCCTGTACCGAATGATGACAGCAAGGTTTATAACACTTCAGTTCTGATTGATAATACAGGAAAAGTCTTACACGAGTACAACAAGATCCACCTTTTTGATGTTGCGGTTAATAAGGAAACCACACACCACGAATCTGACTTCATTAAAGCAGGTAACAGAAACGGCTTACAGGTCATCAATCTTCCTTTTGCCAAGGTGGGAATTCTTATCTGTTTTGACCTGAGGTTTCCCGAAGTCTTTCGGGAACTTATGATGAAAGGTGTAGAAATATTATTTATTCCT
This sequence comes from Nitrospinota bacterium, assembly GCA_015231815.1. Lineage (GTDB taxonomy): Bacteria > Nitrospinota_A > JADGAW01 > JADGAW01 > JADGAW01 > JADGAW01. The sequence goes on along the minus strand of JADGAW010000090.1, from coordinate 6,182 downwards.
GCTGCCTTTACCCATTACACAGGGAATTACCATTGGGAAACTCTTTTAAGAGCACGAGCTGTCGATAATCAATTCTTTGTTGTTGCTCCCAACCAAACCGGTGAGCATTTCCCCGGTAGAAGAAGTTGGGGACACTCAATGATAATCAATCCTTGGGGAACCATCTTAAACAGTCTTGAAGTGGAAGAAGGATTTCTGGTTCAGGAACTCAATATTGACGAAATGTACGATATTCGCTCCAGACTTCCCTTAAAGAGATAATGCTTAACGTGTACCTTGAGGGCGTAAGTACCTTAACCTTCAACCTTTTAACTTTCAAACGTTACAACCTTTTAACGGTATTCATTTCATGAACATTCTGGAAATACTTTATTCCAAACAAAAAACCATAGAAGAGCTTCTTTTCGAAGAAGAAAAAAAAATAAAGCACCCTCTTTATTGCTCAGTTGACATCAGACATGCTGATTACAAAATGACGGGAGTGGACACAAATTTCTTTCCTGCTGGTTTTAATAATCTTTGTGGGAAGTCTATTTTTGCAGGAGCTTCAATACTTAAGGAATATATTCCACAACACTTTGGAAGGATTAAAAACATAATCCTTATATCAGAATCGCATTCACGAAACACCTTTTATCATTCTTCTTTAGTGAAAATTGTTGAAATTCTTCAGTTAAGTGGTTATAGCGTTAAGGTTGGAATACTTGGACTCAAGGGAGAATATCCCTTTGAGATTAATGTTGGAGATATTAAGATGCATGTCGAGCAGGTAAGGGTTCACAACGGCAATGTTTTTGTTGGTGACTTTAAAGCAGATCTTTTGTTGCTTAATAACGACCTCTCAGCAGGTTTACCAGACTTTTTAACAAGTTTACAAATTCCAGTCACTCCATCATTTTCTCTTGGATGGCACGAGCGAAAGAAATCAAACCATTTTGATTGTTTTTCCGGCTTTATTGAGAGCTTTGCAAGAAAGGTAGAAATTGACCCTTGGTTGCTTTCAACAATTCATACATCTGTTAAAAACGTTGCCTTTCAGACAGGCGAAGGAATGGAAAGAATAGCGGAACAAACAGATTTAATTCTCAAAAAAATAGCAGAAAAATATAAGGAGTACAACATTAAGGATGACCCCTATGTTTTTATTAAAAATAATTCCGGAACCTATGGAATGGGCATCATTACCTTAAGAAAAGGAGAGGATATTTTTACTATTAACCGAAAAATTAAAAATAAAATGACCAAAGGTAAGAACTCAATTGACATTCATGAGGTCTTTATTCAAGAAGGGGTTACAACTACGAGTGAAATTCAGGGTGACACCAGTGAGCCGGTGATATATTTTATGGGAGGCAGAGTTATTGGTGGGTTTTTCAGAACCAACAGGGAAAAAAACTCAACGGAAAACCTCAATTCCAGAGGGATGAGCTTTGCCAACTTTTGTCTGGCTGTTCAACCTGGAGTTCAACCAACAGAAGGACATCATCACTGTTACGAAGAAACATCAATATTTAATGCAATAAAAAACAGTGCCCGACTTTCCAACATTGCCGCCGCTTTGGAGGAAGCAAAGATAGAAGAGAGATTATCATTGGCAACAGAAGCCTGTTAAAGAATAACATCAGAGTCAATCATTTATCTCCAAGGGTCTCTTTTAGTCCTCTATTCCTCACTCCCTCAATAGCTTTAGTTCTTTACAAAGTTACACAATTTACCTAAAATAACTAACTTTACAATTATTTGAACTCAAAGTATATACAATGAGAAAAATCAGAGCTCTGGTTGTTGACGACTCATCATTTATGAGAACAATGGTCAAGAAAATGCTTACAAAGTCCGGGGAAATTGAAGTTATTGCCTCAGCAGTAAACGGAAAAGAAGGGGTTGATATGGCAATTCAACTAAGACCGGATATCATTACCATGGATATTGAAATGCCGGTAATGGATGGTCTTGAGGCAGTTGCAGCCATTATGAAACAGGCACCAACAAGCATCATCATGCTTTCCACCCTCACAACCAACGGAGCAACTGCAACCTTAAAGGCAATGGAATTAGGGGCTGTAGATTTTATTCCTAAAGAAATTGAGAAGAGTATCTTTAATATTGAGAACAAAGAGAATGATTTAGTAACAAAAATTAAAAAAATTTGCCGCAATAAGGTGATTTTACCGCCCTCCATACCAAAAAAACCTGAAACTAAAACCCTTTATCAAGAGCCAGAAATTCAGGAGAAAAATAAGAGAGAAGAATTAAGGGGATTCTTCAATGTTCTGGTCATCGGTTCTTCAACTGGTGGACCAAAAGCTCTCAATAACGTTATTCCCCATTTTCCAAAGAATATTTCCTACCCAATACTTATGGTACAGCATATGCCAAAAGTTTTTACTGGACCCTTGGCAAAAAGGTTAGACGAAATCTCCAACATCTCTGTTAAAGAAGCAGAACATGGTGAGCCTCTTCAGAGAAGTGTTGCTTATATTGCACCAGGAGGACAACAAATGCTTATAAAAAATGAAAACATGAAAAACACCATCAATCTCACAGAAAACATCCAATCACACCTTCACTGTCCTTCTGTTGATGTCATGATGACCTCAGCAGCAAATGTTTACCAAAATAAAACCCTTGGAATTATGATGACGGGTATGGGTCAAGATGGAATTAACGGTTTCAGAGAAATAAAAAACAAAGGTGGAATGACCATTGCCCAAGACAGGGAAACCTCTGTTGTTTATGGAATGCCTCGAGCCGTTGTAGAAGCAGGACTTGTAGATTCCGTAGTTCCTTTGGAAAAGATCACCGAAACTGTTTTGTCAATTAGGAGCTGAAAAAGGGTTCATGCTATAAAATAGATTCTTTTTTTATCAAACAAAATAAATTATGAGAGTCATCTCGTTCATGAACGAAAAGGGTGGTTGCGGTAAAACAACCCTAACCGTCAATATTGGTGCATACCTCGCAAGTCAAGGAAAAAAAGTACTGCTGGTTGATATGGATCCTCAAGGACATATTGGAAAATCGTTGGGCATAAATGTTCGCTCAATTGATATCTCCATTTTTGATGTACTGTTGGAAGATGATATTTTCCTTTCAGATGCCATTTATGAAACAACTACCCCTAACCTTGATGTCGTCCCTACAAATAAAAGGCTCACAGATTTTGTCATTAATGTTTCAAAGCACAACGACCGCCACCTAAAACTAAAGAATAGTTTTGTGGGTCTGGATTATGATTTTGTTTTTATTGACGCCCCCCCTTCCCTAGGTTTGATATCTATAAACATTCTTATGGCAATAAATGAGGTAATTATTCCTGTCTCTTTATCGTTTCTGGCATTAGATGGATGTGCTGAAATGCTTGACACAATAAAAACTGTTAAAAGGAATTTTGATAAAAAGGATTTGGTTATTTCACGAGTTATTGCAACCTTTTACCGGGAAACAAAATTAGCAAACAAAATCCTTGAGAAATTACAGCATCATTTCGGTGATAAACTGTGCAAAACCATACTAAAATTTGATGTTAAAATAGACCAAGGTCAAAGTTTTGGTAAGACTATTTTCGAATACTCCCCCTATTCAGCTGGTGCGAAAATGCTGGAAGACATTGCGATTGAGGTACTCAAATATGACGGAAGAAGTTCTTGGTAACAATCCTTTGAATGAAAAGGATTCAATCTGGAATATTCCAGAAAGAAAGCATACCGGAAGAGTAAAAGATAATGACGAGGGAATTTCGGACGAAGAGGATATTGATATACCTGATCCGATTAGCAAGATAGAAGAAATTGACCCGATTTTAACCCCACATACAACAGGTACTTCCCAAAGCACAGATACGCCTGCTAAAGCTCATGACACTCTTCAACAACCGGAAGCACCTGATACACAAGAGGCAGAAGAAGATTACTTTGAAGTTCCTGAATGCACCGATCAGTCTTTATCCGATGAAGAGCTCATGTCTCTCCAAAACGAAGGGTCAGAAGAAGCCGACATGTATGCTGAGTTTACAAAAATGGTAGAAGAGGAGGAAAGCTCAACTCCTCAAAACTCTGTTACCGAAGAAGAAACGGAAGCCCTTCCTCAGGAAATGACCGATACCATACAGGTTACGGAACTGAAATCAATCGTTGCAGATGAAACGGATGTTTCCAGCTACAATTTTGAACCGAACCTTGCAAGCACTATTATTGCTGATATTAAAAAGACCCTTCCACGTGATGATGATACGATAAAAGTTTTAAGTAAATATGATGGTAAACTTACTGTTCCCCCTCAGGCAGTTACTGCAATGGTGGAACCACCACAAAAAGAAGTTCAGGAAATAAAAACTGAAGAATCCGCAACTGTAGATATTAGCGTAGATGAATCAGTACTGGAGTCCAATATGGCACAAATGGTTACGCTGGAGGATCTACCTCCCCTTTCTTCCAATACATCAGCTGCATCAAATAGTTCTTCTGACAGATCAGCAATAATGTCTCGTGAAATTCAATCAATGTTGCTGGATAGCTCTTCACAAAAGAAAGCATCTTTTAATCAACAGGAGTCAAACTCGATGGTTGCAGATTCACATTTTGCCGCCAATACTGAGGATGAAAGCGAAACATCGGCATTTTCTTATTCCTCAATTTTGCAATTGGTTGGATTCAAACTTGAGAAGGAGTTCTTTGGAATTGACATTATTCAAGTTCAGGAAATTATCAGGATTCAGGATATAACCCCTGTACCACGTTCAGCTCCTTTTATTGTTGGAGTACTCAACTTAAGAGGTAAGGTTATTCCCATTATTGATTTACGAAAAAGATTTAGTCTGCCAAAAGTAGAAATAACCAACCATACCCGGATTATCATTACGCAAATAGATGTTGGTACCATTGGCTTTGTAGTTGACCAGGTAAGTGAAGTCATAAGAATTCCAAAAACGTCGGTAGAGGTAAGCGTTTCATCTACTTCGGAGATTAATTCAGAATATATTAAAGGAGTGGGTCATATTGGAGAAGATGGAGATGAACTTCTTATCATTCTGGATTTAAACAAAGTACTAACCTGCAATAAAGAAGAATTTTTAGAAAAAACAGCTTAAATCTTCTCTGTAAATTATGATTCCGATGGTTAACCTTTTGAGAAAAGCGTCCAACAGGTACTTCCGGAATCACTAAAACAAACATTATCTGCATACTCCTTAAGAATATGCATTCCCCGTCCATATCCAAGAAAAATATTCTCTTCATTGATTATCTGGTTTAACATATTCCCTTTAAATCCGGCACCTTTATCTTCAACCCCAATTTCCAGAACATCATTGTAAACAATGTGTTTTACAATAACCTTATGGCGATCAGAGGCAAGGTTTCCATGAATAATAGCGTTCATCAGCATCTCGTTGAATGCCAGATTAATACTCTTAATTCTTGACGGGCTCCAGCCATCTTTTTCCAGGTTTTTTAATATTGGTTGATAAACAATATCCAAATCATCAACAACATCAAAACTTTCATCTAATTCTGGAATATACTCCCACTTTTTTTCAAGTTCTTCTTTTGTCACATATTGATGAACATTCACTAAACTGTTAATTGCCTCTTCCATGAGTTCCTTTCCTGGTCTGAAGGTATAGGTATCATAGAGCGAAACAGGTCGTGAACCAAGAAAGATAAAAGAGACATCATCGTCTGGTTTTTTATTTCCTCTATGTTCCTCATAAGCATTCTTCACTATTTCATAAGCATCATGAACTTTTTTATTCACTGTTAGCGGCAAAACTTCATGGTAGAGTTTATTTTTAAAGGGAATTCCATTAATATCTTCTTCATCCATAAGACCATCACTGCATATAAAAAATAAATCCCCTTCTTCAAGTTTCATACAACTATCCCTGAATTTATCTTCGTCATAGTTAAAAACTTCAAAAGCACCTAGGATTGGCCCTGAAGCTCCAATTTCCTTTATATCTCCATTTGCAGAGATAATTATGGGCCTTGAATGTCCGGCGATGGAAAATTTTATTTCTCTCTTTTCGTAATTTAATAAAACATAAATGGCTGTGAGAAACAAAGAACTCTCCGATGAATTTTTTTCACAGAATTTATAGAGCTCTTTATTCATTTCCAGAAAGAAAACCGAGGGTGTGCAAATAGCTTTTTTTGTGGGATCAATTTTATGGTAGTCTGCAATTC
>JADGAW010000008.1 GCA_015231815.1 Nitrospinota bacterium | reverse complement strand
ACTAGAGTCTTTAGCGTAATTGTTTTTAATTATTTTAAATGTAGTATATGATATATTAGATAATCTTTTTCATCTAAAATATATGCTTTTTCTTAAGATATCTTTATCATAGAGGTCAGCAAGCCTAATTCCCAGCCTTCCAACTTTATTCATATATGTGGGACCTATTCCTCTGCCTGTTGTTCCAATTTTATCTGAACCTTTTTTACTTTCTGATTTTTTATCAATTTCTGCATGAAAGGGAAAAATTATATGTGCTCTATCACTAATAAAGAGTTTTCCCGTAACAGTAAAACCGTTTTCTTCAAGGTAGGTTATTTCTTCAAGCAAAGCCGAAGGGTCAACGACTACACCGTTACCAATAATACAGAGAACCCCTTCCCTTAAAATACCGGAGGGAATAAGGTGAAGAATGAATTGTTTTCCATCAATAACGACGGTATGACCAGCATTATGACCCCCTTGATATCGGCAAACAACATCAATATTTTCCGTAAGAATGTCGATGATTTTTCCCTTTCCCTCATCGCCCCATTGGGTACCCACTAAGACTGAAACAGGCATATTTTTTTTGTTGGAATTGAAATTTAAGCTTTACCCATCCAGCTACTCAATGAGTTGTAGTGCCTTTATTAATTTTGTATTTTCTTTCTTCTTATGAACTGTGACCCTGATGTAATGCTCGAGAAGTTCAGAACCTTCAAAATAACGTACGGTAATGTCATTTTCTCTTAACACATTAAAAATATATTGGGTCTTGAAGTTATTTACCTTTAGGAGAACAAAATTTGCCGAAGTTTTGCAAATATTAAAAAAGGTAAAATTTGATAGTTCCTTAATGAGGTTTTCCCTCTCAGTCTTAACTTTTAGGAAGTTCTTTTCAATTTCATCCCAGTTATTTAGAGCTTCCGTTAAAACCAGTTGGCTGAATGAATTTATATTGTACGGCAGCCTGACTTTATTTAAATCTCTAACAAATTCAGGGTCAGCAACAAGGTAGCCTGCTCTAATTCCTGCCAGTCCTACTTTAGAAAATGATCTGAGAATTATCAGGTTTTTCTTCTCTCGAATTTTCTCAATAAAGGTTTTATCTGAGAAATGAAAGTATGCTTCGTCAATTACCGTTAAGATAGAATCATTTTCCAGTAATTTTTCAATGGTTTCTTCGTTAAAAAGATTTCCTGTTGGGTTGTTTGGGTAGCTGAGGAAAATAACTTTAGGTTGAAAAAAATCAATCTTTTCAAAAAAGTTGCCCGGTAAGTCGAAATGGCTGTTAAGTTTTACCTCAGCGACATTTACGTTGTTTGCCACTGCAATTTGCTTATACATGGTAAAGGTTGGTTTTGGAATCAGTATTTTGTCATCATCTCCACAAAATGCCTGAATTATCATTCCAATAAGCTCATCTGAACCATTCCCAAGCAGGATGTTTTCCTTTTCAAAACCTATTTGTTTGGCAATTAATTCCCTAATGTTTGAGCAATCAGCGTCAGGGTAATGGTTAAATTCAAAATCTTTAATTTTTTTTGCAACACTTTCCCTTATTTTTGTAGGAAGGTTATAAGGACTTTCATTGGCATGGAACCGTAACAGTGGAGGATTTTCATCCGTGGTATAGGGGTTTAAGTTTCTAACCGTTGCTCTGACTTGTAGCATAATATTATTTTACAGGTTCAACGTTACTGAAAAGCTTTTTCGCTTCAAACAATAACTCAAGGAGTTTATCAACTTCATCAATGGAATTATAAAAATAGAGCGAAATACGCACGCAATATTTTAGGTTAAGAAAATTAATCAGGGGTTGAGCATTATGACTACCAGAGCTTACGATTATTCCGGCTTTTTCAAGAAACTTTGCCAATTCATCGGGGTGAGCTCCTCGAATATTAAAGGCGATATTCGGCACTCTGTCTTTCGCTCTTCCATACAAAATAACCGCTTCATTTTTCAACATATTGTTGATGGTATATTTCATCAGTTGTTTCTCATATTCCATGATGTTTTCCATACCCACTTCGTTGAGAAAATCAATTGCCATCCCAAGACCAATGGCTTCAATATAATTAATTGAACCGGCCTCAAACTTCCACGGTGGCAAATGGGGTTTTGCAAATTTAAAGGTTACTTCTGAAACCATATTACTTCCGCTTAAAAAAGGCTTCATTTTCGCCAGAGTTTGTTCCTTTCCGTATAAAACACCAACTCCATGGGGTGCCATCATTTTATGACCAGAAAAAACAAAGAAATCACATCCCAACTCTTGAACATTAATTGGAATATGGGGAATTGACTGAGAACCGTCTATTAAAAGTTTAATACCTTTTTCTCGAATAGTTCCAACAAACTCTTCTACATTGTTAATGGTTCCAAGAACATTGGATGCGTGGGTGATGGCAACCAGCTTTGTTCTGTCATCAATCTTTCTATTAAAGTCGGTTTCAAGAAGATTTCCATTTTCTCTAACAGAAATATATCGAATGTTAATGCCAATTTCTTCTGAAAGAATTTGCCAGGGAACAAGGTTGCTATGATGTTCCATAACAGAAAGGAGAATATTGTCTCCTTTTCGTAAATATTTTCTCGCCCAACTGTATGCAAGTAAATTTATTGCTTCAGTAGCGTTTTTGGTAAAAATAATTTCGTTTGCTGATTCCGCCCCAATAAAATCAGCTACTTTCTGACGTGCCTCTTCATACTTTTCAACCAACGTTTTCCCAAAGGGGTAAAAATTTCGGTGCCTTTGAGAATTTACCTCCTTATAGAGCTCGCCAATTTCATTGATAATTGCAGTTGGCTTTAAGGTTGTTGTAGCATTATCGAGGTAAATTACGGGTTCGTTAGTCTCAGGATGAATGACTTCCTGAAATCTGCTTTTATACTTTTCCGTATCAATCATATAAGTACTTGGTCTAGGTTGAAAAATTGGATATTTTATCACATTCCCTATAATGAAATTAATGAAAAATAGCCAAATGCAAAATAGGAAAAAATATACACAATTGAATCTTTAATTGAGCTATTTATGGAGACTTTACCTCACTCAACCGGAGGAAGGTATTTATGGGATTATCAATAACTCATAGCTTTTACCCTTCCGTTCTTCCCCTCTTTAAACTTTCCAGACTCATGGTATAAAATAGGCTTCATTTTAGCGATTAAATACTTCTATCCTTTATTACCATGTTAGGACTTGGACTGCCAGAGCTTATTATAATTTTAGTAATAATACTGATTCTTTTTGGAACAGGAAAACTTTCAAGTGTTGGAACGGCTTTGGGAAAGGGATTTAAAAGCTTTAAGAAGGGGGAGCAGGAGGAATATATTGATGTAACACCTTCTCAGGAAAAAGAAAATAATACAAAGGAACTTTAAAATGTTTGGAATAGGATTACCGGAAATTCTTATTGTTTTATTGGTTGCACTGGTGGTTGTCGGGCCAGCAAAACTTCCAGAAATAGCCAAGTCACTTGGACGAGGACTCAACGAATTGAAAAAAGTCATGTCGGGTGCTGAAGAATCAATGAAACAGGCAATGTATGATGAAGACATTTATTCTCCTTCTGTAAGAAAAGATGAGGCTTTTAAGGAGGAAAACACAAAAAATGAGGAAAAAACTGAGGCAAAAGATTTAAATAGAGAAGGTAATGAAAAAAAGAGCTGAAGGTGAACAGATTGATGATGCTAAAGAAGGTCCCTTGTCATCACATTTACTTGAGCTTCGCAAGCGGGTTTTGATTTCCTTTGGAACACTTTTAGTTGCTTTTTTTAGTTGCTTTCCCTTTGCGGAACAAATTTTTCTTTTTCTTGCTGAACCCATTCGAGACTCTTTGCCTGATGGCTCAACCTTTATTTTTACCCATCCGGCGGAAGCATTTTTTACCTTCATGAAGGTTTCATTTATTGCTGCAATTTTTATTTCAATACCTGTTCTCTATTTTCAGGTTTGGAAGTTTGTAGCACCTGGACTATATCCGTCTGAACGCAAAATGGTTGTACCGTTTGTATTTTTTTCAACTATTCTGTTTTTTATCGGGGGAATTTTTGCCTATAAGATTGTATTTCCCTTTGTTTTTCAGTTTTTTATTAGTTTTACATCTGAAACCATTAAGATTTTGCCCTCTGTTAAAGAATACATTTCCTTTGTAAGCAAGCTTCTGGTCGCTTTCGGTGTTGTCTTTCAACTTCCCGTTCTTATTTATTTCTTGTCCCGAATTGGCATTGTTTCTACAGAAAGTTTAGTTGAAAAGCGACGATATGCAATTGTTGGTTGTTTTCTTTTAAGTGCGATTTTAACTCCTCCAGATGTTGTTTCGCAGGTATTAATGGCGTTTCCTCTTATCATCCTTTATGAAATTGGCATTTGGATTTCAAAGTATGCCACAAAGAGACACTTTGAAGAAAGTGTCTAGAATAGAGTAAAACAAGGGGTAAAAACTGTCAAAATCCCTTTTTACCGTGTAATTAAGAAGAAGTATAGTAATATGCTATAAACCTTATCTTTATCAATTGATTGTTTTTTGGGGAAAAAGTGATGGAAGAAAAACAATATACGGTACTTCTGGTGGAAGACAGCAAGCTTGTTCTTCTAAAAACCGCACGATTTCTCAAAGAAAATGGGTTCAAAGTTATAACTGCAGAAGACGGGCAAATTGCTATTGACATATATAAGGTAAGGTTCAATGAGATTGACGTTATAGTCAGCGATCTCATGATGCCTAATGTTGATGGTTATGACTTTGCTCTTTTTAACTACAACAATGATCGCCTTCCCTTTGTTGCATATACCGTCATAAATGATGCTGCATCTGCAATGAAACTTCTTGGACGAGGAGTTTATTTTTATGTGCAGAAACCATTTGTTCCCGGGCAGTTTCTTGCCTATATTCTTGGAGCAATACACAGGTGGGAATTCAACAAAGATATTCGTAAAAGCGAAAGCGTTTATTCAGGAAACCTTGATTCAATTACCATTAACTCAACAAAAGCAGGACTCAAGGATGCAATGAATTGGTTTAGTGCTAAGAATGAAGAGCATTTTGATGAAGATAATTTTATGAAAGTAGTACATAATTTTAATGAAATCCTTATTAACTCCTATGAGCATGGTAGTCTTGGAATTACTGAGGAAGAAAAGTCAAAATATATTCAGGAAGGCGTTTTTGACAAGATAGTGGAGAATAGAGAAAAAACGTGTACAAAACAAATGGTCATTAGCCAGACAACCTTAAAAGACCAAATTGCTGTAAGTATTAAAGATGAGGGGAATGGTTTTAATTACAAAAAATATCTTGAGATGACTCCTGATGTCCTTCTGGAAAGGATTAATATGCCGAATGGAAGAGGTATATACATCTGTGCTATGTATTTTGACAAAATTGAATATAGTGATGGTGGGAGTCGAGTTATGGTGGTGAAATCTTTTTAATTAAATAAAAGGTTAAATTGATTTCCTGACCTTAATCCAACACATTCTTTTATATCACTCTCACATATACTTTAAGCCTTCACAATAAAATTTTTATTGATGTAAATATATGACAAAAGCAAAAAATCAGCGTATTGGTGAATTTATTGCGGAAAAACTCAATATTAGCAGTGAGAAATTTAATGAACTATTGGAGATACAAAGTCGGCTTGATGATAAGCTTGGTGATATTGCTGTTTTAGAGGGGCTTATTTCAGGAGAGGAAAAGGAACAGATTCTTGATTTCCAAAAAAAACATAATGTTCATTTTGGGAATGCAGGGATTTTTTTAGGGCTTTTAAAGTATTCACAACTTAAGTATCTTCTTGATATTCAGGCAAAAAAGAAACATCGAATCGGGGAGTTACTGGTAAAAAAGAAAATGATTGAAGAAGGGGAGCTTCTTGAGCTTCTTAGTCAGTTTTATTCAAAACAGAAGACTCCTTTTAGCATTGTTGCCTTTTTGTCTGATTCGTTGCTTCAGCAAATTCGAGAAATAGCCAAAACATATAATTATGATTTTCATTCCTGCGACAAGGAAGAAGACTTACCTGCTTTAGTTGAGTTACATTCACCTCAGTTAATTTTCCTTGATGATCAAAAGGGAAACGGATTGAAGAATGCTCAGAGGTTATTTAAGCAATTGGGAAGTAAATCGACAAAAATAGCCTTCTTTTCTTCGTCTGAAAAGAAATTAATGGCGTTGACTGGTTATACCGTTGGTATCGATTATTTTCTACCCCTGCCTTTTAATATTCGGCATCTGATTAATATCATTATTGATGCGGATATTCAAAACAAAAAAAGCCTTAAAAAAAGTATTCTTGTTGTTGATGACAGTCATACGATAAGAATTTCCCTTCAAAGAGAATTGGAAGAGGAGGGATATCAGGTAATTCTCTCAGAAAATGGTGAGGAAGGTGTGAAGATAGCTACTTTGGAAAAACCTGACCTCATTACAATGGATATTGATATGCCTGTTATGAATGGTTACGATGCCTGTCGAAAGTTAAAGGAAAACCCTCTGACAGCGACTATTCCCATTATTATGATTACTGCAAGAAATAGTGTGGAAGAAAGATCAAAAGGCTTTGAGGTGGGTGTGGTGGAGTATTTTACGAAGCCTTTTACCAAAGGGCATCTCGCTACATATATTCAACATATTTTAAGTGACAATAAAGAGCTGAGGAAGGATAAGGTTATTGCCGCTGATGATAGTAAGTTTTCTCAAAGCATCTTTAAATCAGTTCTGAACCAATATGGTTTTGAAAGCAAAATTGTTGAAAATGGTCAGGGAGTTTTGGACTTACTCAATGAAGGCTATAAACCCTCCTGTATTTTATTGGATTACCGAATGCCTGTTATGGATGGTTTGGAAACCTGTAAAAGAATTAAGGAAAATAAGCTTTACCGACAAATCCCCGTTATTATTGTCACAAGTTCCCTGAACAAAAACTTAGTGATTCAGGCTATTAAGACTGGTGCAGAGGATTATCTGGCAAAACCATTTGATAGTGATGAGCTTATTGCACGGATTGAAAGTCATATAAAAAATTATACTCTGATAAACCAACTTAATAAAGAGATTCAAGCTCGAAAGGTCATTGAACGGAAGTTAATTGACAGAAACAATGAACTGAAATCGTTATATAAGAAAATTAATCACCAGTTAAAAGAAACAGGTGAGTTACAACAAAAGCTGCTTCCAGAAAAGATTCTTACATCTGAAAGATTTAAAATTGATGTTGTTTATCAGCCCTGTTACCAATCTGGAGGAGATTATTATGATTTTTTTAAAATTGGCAATGATTACTCCTGCTTTCTTATTGCCGATGTTTCAGGTCATGGAGCCTCCGCAACAATAATAATGACAAATGTCAGGAATTATATCCACCTGCTTCTCAATGAGGCAACTTCTCCAGGAATGGCATTAAGGGTTCTTAATGGAGTTTTATGTGAACATTCTGTTAATACTCACTATTTAACGATGTTTTATTCTATATATGACCATAAAAAAAATACCCTTACCTATGCAAGTGCCGGTCATTTCCCACCAATGTTCTATAAGAAAAAGGAAAATACGGTTTCTTATTTAAACTCTTATGATGGAACACCGTTGGTTCTTTTTGATGATGATGATTTTCCTGAGCTAACAGTTGATATTGAAGAAGGAGATATGGTACTTCTTTATACAGATGGTTACCATGAATCAACAAATTCTAAAGGAGAATATTTATCGTTATCAAGAATGCAGGATGTTTTTCATAAATCAATTGACAAGAAAAACATTTTGGACAGTATGATGTCCTTTAATAAAACGTTTCTTGATGAAGGTAATTCTGGTGATGATATTGCACTTATGCTTGTGAAGTTTCTTTAATTCCCCCAGTATTTTTTGTTGCAGTAAAGTTAAAGTGATCTCCCTGACTAGGAAGGTGTTCCTAGTCAGGGTGTTTTAAGGTTTATCTTTTACTTATCTGTTTCAGTTGAAGATTCTTCAGCAGAAGTTTCACTTCCTGATTCAGCATCATCTACTACGATTTCTTCTTCAGTAGTAGCATTATCGTCCATAACGGCTTCACTGCCATCTGAGCTTGAGGAATCAGTCTCAGCATATGCAAGTGAGAATGTTAAAGCAAACAAAACAGCGGCGATCAACGTTGTGATCTTTTTCAATGAAATCACCTCCTTTAATAATTTTTAATTAATACGTTACTGTTTTAAAATCTATTCATGCTTATCAATATGCGTACCACTTATGTTGTACCAGTCAACTAGGGCATGAATAGCTATGGTATGATGCTTTTAATGTTCAATGCTGAATTGTCAGTTCAAAGAGAAAAGTATTTTATGACAAAATGACGTGCTTGATGTATAATTTGCCCAGTAAGTACGTCAGTATGACATGGTTATTTTACGTAAAAAGTTACAATGGAAATACAAATTGCTCTTATTTGCGAGGAAATAGATGAGGAAAGAAAAAGTTTCCTTGATTTTCTCAAGAAGAAAAAGAACGTAACTGTCTTTCTCGCAAATGATGAAAGTCAGCTTCTAAAATTTGTCAGAAACGAAGAGATAAATATTGTTCTGGCTGATTACTACCTAAAGAAAACCAACCCTCTTACTTTTCTGAGAAAAATTAAGAAAATAAAACCCTTTATTGAAGTAATTTTCTTTGCAGAAGAAATTACCTTTGCCAAGGCAATCGAGGTAATGAAGGAAGGAGCTTACGACTTCTACGAGTTTCCTGTAAATAACAAGCTTTTGGCAATGGTTATCAGTAAAGCTATTGAGAAGCAGGACTTATATATAGCAAAAAATAATCTGGAGAAAAAAGTTAAGGAAAAATTTAATTTTGACAAGATTATTGGAAGTAGTAAGGCGATTCGAACACTCAAAAACACCGTTGAAAACATTGCTGCAAAAAATGTAAATATTCTGATTACCGGGGAAACCGGTACTGGAAAAGAAATGGTCGCAAATGCCATCCATTTTAATAGCGAAAGGGCATCAGGGCCTTTTATAAAGGTAAATTGTGCAGCATTTAACGAAGGGGTTCTCGAATCTGAGCTTTTTGGACATGAACAGGGAGCATTTACCGGAGCTCTTGCAAAAAGAATCGGAAGGTTCGAAATGGCTAACGAAGGAACTATTTTCCTTGATGAAATTGGTGATGTTCCCATGAGTACGCAGATAAAACTTCTTAGAATATTACAGGAAAAGGAGTTCGAAAGAGTTGGCGGTAATAAAACCATATCGGTAAATGTAAGGGTGATTGCAGCAACGAATCAAAACCTAAAAGAGTTAATAGCGGAAAAAAAGTTTCGTGAAGACCTCTACTACAGACTAAATGTCATACATATTGAAATCCCTCCTTTGAATGAGAGGAAGGATGACATTCCTCTTCTCGCAAGTTTTTTTATGAACAAACTGAACAAAGAAAACGGCTATGGTATTCAGGGAATAACGAAAGAGTCGATGCAAGTTCTCTTAAATTACCAGTGGCCCGGAAATGTAAGAGAACTGGAAAATGCTATAGAATCGGCTATGGCAACATGTAAGAAAAAAGTTATTGAGTCAAAATTTCTTCCATCATTTCTTCTGTTAAATAATCCCGAGACATCGGATTTCTTTCAAATTCCCTTCAATCTAACTCTTCCGGAGATGGAGAAAGAGGTTATTCGATTAACGTTATTACGAACAAATGGAAACAAAACCGTGGCATCCAAGTTGCTAGGTATTAGTCTCAGAACTTTGCAGCGAAAAGTTAATGAACCAGTATAAAACTTTAAATAAAATGTAATGGCAATATCAAATGATGAAGACGCAAGTTTTTCTAAAATTCCGGAAAGACACAAAAAAAGGAATAAACGTTACAAACTAAAAAATTCATCCTTTAAAAACCGTATTACCGGAAAAGAAGAAATGCTTGATAAATGGGATTCTTTTAACGATGAAGATTTTTTCCAAAAATCACTGAGACCATCAAATAAAGCTTTTAAATATAAAAAACGTTATCAGTCTGAGTCGTATAGTCAGGATGACGAAGAAACAAAACATTTGAGTTAATCTCCATTTTCTTTTTTATTCAATTGCTACTCTTTCAATGAAAATTCAGGGAATTGTTTCATTTACGGGTTACCTGAAATGAAAGCTGTATTGAAAAAAGATTGAGTGAACTTTCAGGTAAGTCCTGTTGATTTATAACCTTTATGCAGAGTATGCTCCTTTGTCATCCCGTAAGACTATGCCTCTCAATAGACGTCCAAGTATGTCTGCTCCGGTAATTACCAGTTTTTTATCCGACCAAATAAGAATAAGGTCGTTGTCAACAACATCATCATTTTCTGATTCAGGATAAACTTTGAATTTTGTCATTACTGAACCGAGCAGGGTTTTCGGTTCTTTGACAATGATTGGTCGGTGACAGAAAGCATGACAGTCAATATTTTTCTTTCCCAATAACGCTTCCCGTAAGAAAGCATCAGCATTCAAAGCCATATAGGGCTGTTGGTATTCATCAACAATAATTACCCACTTTTTCCTCGATCTGTTTATTTCTTGCAAGAATGGGTCTAACGGGTCTCTTTTAAAATCTGGAAATAAAGGCATTCCGTCCTTAGTTGGTAGGGCAATAATACTCTTTTCGTCTATCATTTCACCCTCTTGAGTTACGGGAACATCATCCAGGGCGAGAAAGTTTAAGATGCCCATTCCCTCAAGGTGATCCAAATCACTTTCCTCTGCTTCAACATGTTTATGAATCATCATCCGAAGGTCGCGTTCTTTAAAATAACTGATACCTTCTTTTCCAAGCCACAAGTCAAGGGCTTTAGCACTTGGCTTTGCTACGGGATAGAGGAGGATTTGGTAAAACCGTAATAGTGGGGAGAGCATTGATCCCATGCGCATGGCATTTCGGGAAAAGTATGCCTGTGGTGCAATTTCTCCTAAAAAAGTAATTACTACCGTTGAAAAGAAGAAAGCACTAAGCCCCATCATGACAGAATCTGACAACAACGTTAATAAGACGTTGACAGAAACATTTCCCCAAAGGATTGTCGTCAGAAGAAAATTAAAGTCCTTTCTCAGGTGCAGTATTTTTTTTGCAGCAGGGTTGCCGATAGAGGACTCAACTTCAAGTTGAAGTCTGCTAATGCTCAACAATGCCAGGTTTAATCCTGAAAACATTGCAGACTGGCTGATACAAACAAATATCCCAATCCATGCCAAAATTGTGAGACTATAGGTTTCCATAAAAAACAAGAAAAAGTAAACACCGGGGAAATTAAACGTATTTCCAAACAGCTATTGTAAGAATTACAGGAGAAGAAAGGCTAAACTAATCAGTCTATTAAACCATAAATGAAACAAATGCCCTTGAAACTCTGGCGATGGTTATAAGAAAATCATCGCCAGTCTATAATTTTGACTCTATACAAACCCCTTAAGAGAGTAATTTGTTGATTGTAATGAAAGTAACTGCTTACTCTTCCACGGTATAAGATCCCAGTTCACAAAGGTCTATGTTTTGTTCTTCCACAGTTTCATTATCACTAAATGTTACCAGGATATCGTATGAGCAGGTTTTATTTCCATCAGCAATTGTTATTTCCATTGTTTCTCCTGGATTGAGAAAGTCACCAGCAAGAATATTCTCTTCCCAGTTTCTTGTACTTATTGTAGATACCTGTAATGCTACTATCTTAGCTGATGTTTTGTTAATGAGATTAAAAACCAAATCTTCTGTTTCAGATGCATTGTCTTCTACCACATTCGTGACAATCTCAGAGAGTAAATCATTTGCCAAAGCAGGAGCTACATGGACGAGCATCAAACCAACTATGCAGCTAATAATAATTTTTTTCATTTTCATTCCTACGTAAAAAGATTTAAAGGTAAAAGACTACTATTAATAGACGGTACTTCTTGTCCACACAATAAAGGGCACATTACTTTATGGGGTGTACGTTAAACTTTGTAAACTCTTCCTCCTTTCTCTATAGGGGTTAGATTGAAAAGGTAAACAATTTCTTTGATGATTGAAGTGCGTAATTATAACTACAATATGGAATTATGCCGGTTAAAAAATATAAGCTTTGAACGTTTTTTTTCAGGGGGTGAAATCTCTATGGTAGTTTTATTTTTAGCTCACTTCTTCGAGGAAGGATCGTTGTTACAGCTCGTCCTGTTTTAATTCAAGTTCACGGGTAAGATCTTCGAATTTATTCAGATATTGTTCAGAGTATTGATTTCCCCAGCTATACATTTTCCTCATTGCTTCTTTTACAATCATCTTTTTATTAATACCCCGAGAAAAGGTTAGTGTATCAAATGTATCAATAATTGAGGCAATGAGTCCAACATCACTCATCTCCTCTTCTTTTTTCCCGGCAGGATAGCCGGAACCGTTAGAACGTTCATGATGATTGCTAACATATTCGAGGGCAACTTCATTCAGTCCGGCTTTCTTTGCAACTTCCACTCCCAAGTCAACGTGTGACTTATACAGTCGAAACTCTTCTTCCGTAAGTTCAGTTGGACTATGAAGGAGCATTAATTTTTCATCAAGATTTCCGAAATCATGCAAAAAAGCTCCGGCAGCAACTTGTTTGGTTTTATCCCATTCCCACTTTAGAGAAAAACCGCAAAAGTAAATGACCAGAATTGCTGAATTAATAGAATGGGAAATAAGATAGTCCTTTAAATCTGGAGTATCACAAACAAGTTCAATAATATTTCCTTCCTCCATTGTTTTATTTATTGAATCCAGTTCATCGTAAAGCTTCTTAAGCATTGCCTCTGCAACGACTCTTGTTCTAAGGTAATTTGCAATGAACTCCTTTCCAAACCGGTAAAAATGCATAACAACTGGAGAAAGGGTTCGATGGAGTTTCACCTTCTTGAATTTAACTAATTCCTCCTGAAACTTAAGAAGTCCATAAATTTTTTCAAGAAATATTTCAGGAGTTTTTAACAGATTTTGCTTGTAAATATAATCATCAGCACCTGATGCAAGAAGTCGGTTAATAATTGTTTCATCATTTTCCCCAGAAAGTATAAGAATAGGAATGTTGTAAGAAGAGACACTGTTATGAGTATTTCTAAGAGCGTTGATGACCTGAAGTCCATTGAGCTTTGGCATATGATAGTCGAGGATTATCAAATCATACACGTTGTTACCGAAAAGTCTTAAGGCATCCTGACCATTGTTCGCCAGCGAGACTTCAAAGCCTTTTTTAAGAAGGATTTTTGAGCCGACTTTTTGAATTATTGGGCTGTCATCAACAAAAAGAATGCGTCCTTTATTCTTTTGAACCATCTGGGTTGAATAAAAAAATTAAAATTAATTTATTGGTAATAGAATCTTTATACGGGGAAGATAAAGAGAGAGTAAACAATTTCAATGAGATTGCATTTGTTATTGATATTAACTTTTTGAAGCATTATACATTGTGATGTTCTCTGAACATGTGCTGTTTTTATATGATTTTTTCGGTATTTGTTTGAATAATCACAATTTATTCCTCGTTTTAACTCTTTTGCATCAGAGTTCAATCAACATGTTCCATCGCAAGTTTTATAAACATTTTTTCAACCCTAAGGAACGCTTCTACAACATCAGGGTCAAAATGACTTCCTTTTCCCTCCACAATTATTTTCAAAGCCTGTGAGTGGGACATGGGTGGTGTTTAATCCCTGAGAGTTCTGGTGTACAATATCGTAATCTTAAACCTCATCTTACTCAACTATGGTACAGGTACTTCACAAACGGGCTACAACTACGCAAGCGATAAGAAAACGGATTCAAGAAGCTGAGGGTAGTTATGCTCAACTTGCTAAAAGATTTAATGTCAATATTAAAACAATTCAAACATGGAGAAACCGTGATTTTGTTGAAGACAAGCCTATGGGTAATGGAAGAAAGAATTCTGTTCTTACCCTTGAAGATGAGTCTATTATCTGCAAAGTACGTAAAAAGACATGGCTACCTCTCGATGATCTTTTAGACCTTTTAAAAAGGACTATTCCTAAATTGACTCGGTCAAACCTTCATCGTTGTCTCCAGCATTACGGTATCTCTCGGCCACCCAAAGAATCCCTGACAAAGAGGAAGACTCAGAAGTTTAAAGTTTATGAAATAGGCTTTATTCATATCGATATTACAGACTTCTGGTTAAAGAAGAAAAAGTATTCACTCTTTGTTGCTATTGATAGAGTCAGCAAGTTTTCCTATGCATGTCTTTATGAGAATAAAACTGTTGAATCAGCACTGGATTTCTTGAAACAAGTAATAGATTTTTATCCCTATCAAATACATCGGATATTAACGGACAATGGAATCCAGTTTACTTATAGGTGTTTATTAAAAGCAAACCAACCTAAAGGTAAAAGACATCCGTTCTCTCAAATGTGTCTAGATAATGGAATAAAACATAAACTTACAAATTTTTTCTCGCCTCAGACGAATGGACAGGTAGAAAGGATGAACCAAACCATTAAAAATGCAACGATTAAGATGTTCGAATATGAAACGGTAGAGCAATTTAAACTGAACTTAGAAGACTTCTTAAATTGGTATAATATGGCAAAAAAATTAAAGGCTTTAAAGAGAAAAGCTCCTTATGACTTTATAATTGAGCAATACAAATTAAACCCTAAAATATTTAATAAAAAACCAGAGCATCACTGTGTGGGACTAAACACTTACCGATACCCATGAAATTCGTTACAATGGTATTGCTCAGCATGGACATTATTGTATACCTATAATGTCTGATGACCGGTTATTGGGAGTGATGAATACCTATGTATCCCATAACTACCAGCGTAATGAGTATGAGGAAAACTTTCTCAACGCTATCGCTGAAACCCTTGCAGGTGTGATTCAACGACGTCAGGCAGAAGAACGTCTGAAATTCATGGCGATGTATGATGCTCTCACTGGACTTTCTAATAGGGCCCTTTTTGAAGATATTATTCGCCAGACATTTGCCAGTGCCAAAAGAAACAATGAACGGCTTGCCTTAATGTATTTGACCTTGATGGTTTTAAGCCAATCAACGATACCTATGGACATGATGTTGGAGATATTGTTTTGAAGGAAACAGCTCGAAGAATAAAATCATGTATTCGTGAATCAGATGTTGCAGCACGAATGGGTGGTGATGAGTTCACTGTTTTGATGACACTTGTTAAAAATAATGAGGATGTTGTGGTGGTTGCTGAAAAACTCATATCAGTAATAAACAACCCCATAACAATTTCCCACTTTGAATGCAAGGTTGGCGCAAGTATTGGTGTAAGCATCTTTCCCGATAACGGTGATACCCCCGAAAAGGTCATTAAAAAAGCCGATAATGCATTATATGAAGTAAAAAGAGCGGGGAAAAACAATTTTCGTATGAGTGATTGATTTCTTCTGGAAAAACTTATTGTTTTCTCCTAGTTTGTTGTATAAACAGATACGTTCGAAAGATCAGAAGGTCTGCTTTCCCCTGCTCCTCTGTAATCAATACTCATTGATCCGTTGAGAATTGTATAGACTGCCAGTTTTGAAGAACCTCCTGAAGAAGGTTGAAAATCCAAAGAGGAAAAAGAAGAAGTAGCATTATTTACGGTAACCGCCCCTGATTCAATAACAGAACCCGTATCATCATTCAAGGAATATGACACGCTTCCATTTCCAGAAGTAACACAGGTAAATACAATTTGTGCTGAATGACTTCCCGATACTTTCGTCCATGTTCTGACAATTTCAGGATAAGGTGTTGTTCCTCGAGAATTTGTAATGTAGGGCTCACATATTTCCTGACGATATGCGGCATGTTGCCATATGGAGTTCAATATTGTTCTGCCAGAAGCACTTAGGTAATATTCCGGACTTACCGCTGAAACATTGGACAAACCGTAGCTTTGACTAAAATCATCCAATTGGAAATGGGTCATGGCAAAAGTAACAAGAGAGCTTCCTACATATTGTGTAACGGAGCCGGCAACACCGATTACCTGACCCGTTGCTACTTGTGCTCCATTAGCAATCCCATTGGAAAGACTTTCAATATTGGTATAGGTTGTTCTCCACGTTTTTGAGCCAACGGTGTGATTAATAGAAACAGTTTTAGTATTGCTTGAGCTTGATTCATCAAAAATTGAATTGATTGTACCTGAATAGGCTGCCATCACTGAGGAACCGGGGGTGTATTCTATGTCAATGCCCGGGTGTCCATCGTAACTGTGAACACTTCCATGTATGCCATACGGCCAAAGAGAGTAAACAGTAGAAGCTGAATCAGAAAGATTAATAGGAAGTTCAATTGTTATATTCTCTGCAGCAACAGTTGCTATGGTTTCTGATGAAATATCACTGCTGTTTCCTGAATTATCGTAACTTTTCAGAGCTATATAATATGTTCCGCTTGGAATATTATAAAAAGTGCTTGAAAGACTGTTTCCTATATCAAGTCCGTTAGCTGAATTGACATAATTTGTTGATGTTGTTCCATAATAGAGTTTATAGCCTGTAGCTCCAGCAGAAGCTGTCCAGCTAATTGTTACGGAACTTCCATTAACTGTTGAGGTAAGGTTTGATGGTGCTGCGATGCCAACTACGATAGATACTTCTGTCGAATATCCACTTAACGCTCCTGAACTATCGTAACTTTTTAGAGCAATATAGTATGTTCCCTGCGGAATATTATTAAATGTTCTTGAAGTGGAGTTTCCTAAATCAACACCACTATTTTCATTAATATATAACCCTGTTGAGTTGCCATAGTACAGCATTACTCCAGAAGGATTTCCTGAAACATCCCAGCTAAGAGTCAGGCTGCTACCGGAAATTGTTGCTCTTACATTTGAAGGTGCTACAACAGAGGCAGCGCTAGAAAGTGAATGCAAAAAAATACATTGAAATAACAGCACGAACAAAATTTGAAATTTTTTCATAACCCCCATTATATGCTTCATGTCCTTAAGTATCGATAAGGATTTATAGAGTGTTTTTATAATTTCTCTTACTCAATTACCCCTTCAGAAAAAATCAATTCACTCATTCTTTAAGACGATGTCTGAGCAAGAAAATCTTTCTCGCATACAGGTTGATTTATTTTTGGCATGAATCCAGAGTTGAAGGGTCGTAAGGATTGTTTACCCGTTGAAAGTCCCCCGAATTGTCTGAATTTTGTGAAATGCTATTGCCACCATCTTGATTATTATTAAGAAAATCTATACTATTGAAATCTGCGTTTCTTTGGTTGTTATTATCTCCAGTTCTGATTCCACTGTTGTTATTGGAACTGCCATCGTTTTGATTACCCCTTCCACTACCATTATTATTCCTTGAATCGCCTTGATTGCTGTCAAAACCATTATGAGAACCTTTATTTGAATCACCGGAAGTGTTGTTTCGATTTGTTCTATCTCCTTTATCAGAAGCCTTCTTATCTCCGCTTTTATCACTCGAAGTATTTTCATCACCCTGATTATCCCCATTGTTTCCGTCCCCTTCATCATCTCTATTCGGTGTTGATTGAGAACTATTGTTGGATGATTTTTTAGGTAAGGCATCAATTTGCAATACGCCGATAACTGCTTTTCTGATTTCTTTTAATTCATATTCCTGTAATGGTGTTGGTGTTGAGGGGGGAGCATCTTTAGGAATGATTGTTTTCATCATCTCACCAACAAGCCTGCTTCCCTGTATTGATGGGTTGATGTTAGAGGCTTCAACAATTCCTGCCTGATTTGCGAGAAAGGTTTTTTCCGGACTGGAACTTACATAGCCCTGTGTTCCCCGAGCTGCCATATTAGCGGTTGGGGAAAGTATTTTAAAGGAGGATTGTTTGTTTTTCTGTGACTTGTTTACGATATACATTGATAAACCGTGAGCAACCTCCACAACACCTTGTCTTAGTTTTTCCTTTGGTTTATACAAATATGATTGTATTTTTAACCTAGAATTTGGACCAAGAGCCATTAGGCTGTCATCATTAAACAAGATTTTCAATCGGCTTCTTTTTTCTGTGCGAAATTCATCCTTTGCATAAACCAACTGCTGAAATACCGCCCCCTTCCAATCACTTCCTCTCAGAAATTCAACTTTTCCGACTATTCCAATAACTTTACCTACAGCACTTTCTTCAGAAAAAGCAATAAAAGGGTTTGTAAAGAGGACTATCAATATGAGAACACTTTGGAAAAGTGATTTATATCTGTTCATAGCTTTAGGATTAAACGTTATCGTAAAAATATTTTTTTACACTAAATAATGCTTGAAGCATTTTGTTACTAAAAGGTATAACTTGCCATTACATTAAAATAAAATTTTCCGTAACTCATGTCGGAGGGTCTCGGTCCCCGAACAGGAACAGCATATGAGGTAGCAACAGTTATTGCTGGCATCCAATCTTTTCCTTGTGGAATGTTTAATTGTGCGCCGCCTCCCACACCACTGATTGAAGCGTTACTATCTCCAATTTGTTTTCTTAGCATAAAGGATTCACCATGATCGATAAAACCGTTGATGGAAAGAATTTTATTCAAGGGTAAATCAGCTATTCCTGAGTTTATCTTAAGCGGTACAGGTAAAACATACTCCAGAGAAGCGATATAACCGTTGTCCCCAGAATATTCAGACAAGGGAAACCCTCTTACACTTCCCATTCCTCCAATAACAAAGAGGTTCGAAGATAATGTTCTTGCACTCACTGCCTGAGCTGTTCCTTTCATAAGCACATAACTATCAAAAAAGGGTAGGCGTTGATAACGATTAACAGAAAACCATACCGACGTTACATTGCCCAATGCTTCTGTTCTCGAATTCAAAGCTCTATTTCTCTTGTTTTCTGCTATACCTTTGGTAACTGTCGTAGAAAAAAAGTTCATACCCTGAAAACGATCGGTAAAATTTCCGCTGAGATTTATATAAAAATTATTAAAATGTTCATCGCTTGACGTCATATTAAAAAGATAATTTTGAGAACGCTTAAATTCAAATCCACCCTTTAATCTTAACTGAGAGTTTTTTGTACGATAAAGTGTATAAGAAAGGTTTACATTTGCAGATTCACTTAAGCCACCACTTTGAAGATTTTTCAGGTTGGCACCAATTTCCTGTTCTGAATACGAATAGGAAGTCCCTACGTTAAGGTTGGGAATAAAAAGTGGATAAAGATAAGAGAGACTTACTGAATCCTGCTTAAGGTCGGAAGTAACACCACGAATTGTAAATTGGTCACCGAGGGTAAAGATATTTCCTCTTATGAGCGTCATTCCCAAACGGTTTTTTCCGAGATATTTTGAACCAAAATTGTCAGTATCCAGACTAAAAAAATATGGTGGAGTTTCAGTTACGTCAAGAATAAGATCTGAAGTTCCGGGTAGTTCGCCAGGTCTGAGAATTGTTCTGACATTCATTCCCATAAGCGAGTTTAAATCATCCAGAACACTTTCAAGGGCTTGTTCTTTTACAACACTTTTTTGCCGTAATTCTCCCAGATGTTTTTGTATGTCAGTTGTTTTAACTTTTTTATTGCCGGTTATATTGATTTTTCCTATCTTCCCTTCTACAATTTTTATTTTTACCACTCCATCTTTGACCTCCTGTTGTGGGATATAAGCTCGTGCAAGAAAATATCCCTCAGAGGCGTAATACGCTGATACTTCCTGAGCCATTAACGCTAAAATTCCAAGGGTTAAATTAAGTCCATCTCCAACCTCAACAATTGGTAAGAGGGTATCGTTGTTAAAAATCGTGTTTCCTTCAAGAATGATTTTTTTCACAAAAAAAGATGGTCCTGCTCCTGGGTCGACAAGTTTCCTACTGTCCTGAATAAAAATATCCGGTGAAGTTTTTTTATTTGGAATAATCTCTGGTGTCTGAGACTGTCTCAGTGCTTTTTCAGAAAGGCTGGAATCATTTACATTTTGAGCGTAAACAACTCGAGTTGAAGTGACAAAAACCAGTGTCCCAATAATAATGAAACAACTCAGAAATTTTTTATACCTTCGCATTGTTAAAATAAACCTTTTTTAATGATAAAAATATCAGGAGATCTTGGGTCTTTTACATACGATAATTGAAGGGACATTGCACCACTGTCTTTTGTTTTTGATTTCTTTAGCTCCAGTCTAACCATCCTGTCCTTTTCATCTGCCGACTGAAAAACAATAATTGAACCATCCTTTAAAGGTCTGTTTATGACAGTTTTTTCAGGGTTAAATCTGAGTGCTGAAAAATATTTATTTAAAACGTTGGCAGTTGAAACCAAAGCACTTATATCTGGCTTCTTCTCGACAGGAACTCCCCAAACAATATTTATCTGAATAAGTTTTTTTGAAGTGTACCCAAAAATGTAAACAATTAATGATTTACCACTTTCGGGTAACAAATTGTTTACCAGAACTGACAATGTTACTGTTTTTTCGAGAGGATTGAGTCCCTTCACCACCTGATTTTTTCGAGCATTAAAATCATTAATAATAGCCTTCATTACTTCATCTTCAGTCATTCCAAAATGAGCGGCTCTGAATCCCTGAATATCAATTTCACCTTTTCGGCTATCTTCGGCTATACAAAGCTGTCCTGTAAAAAACAAAATGAGCATTACTATAGTGAAGCAAATAAGTGATTTTTCCCTCATACCATGTATCAGATTTATATTCATACCTTTTTGTATTGTGAACGGTTTATTTTTAACCTTTAACGAAGTATTTCTTCGGTTTCATTTTTACACATATTCTCAACCTTTCATGAGACAGGTTTGGCTCCACTTGCTTTTACTTTATCATCGTAGCTTTTTAATTCAAGAAATTGAAAAAAGGGAATTTCCAGACGATACATGAAAATTGAGTAGAAAAATAAAATCATGTCAATATTAAAGCTATTGACCAAACTCTTCAATTTAATTTTGCTTAACAGACATGCTGTTGAGTTGTCTCCTGAGGGAGTTTAATGAAGTCATTAATAAATGTTGGTGTTGTGGTGTCTTCATTTTCCTCTTCTTCTTCTCGTATGTTAATCGTTGGAATTGGAGATATTGTTACACCAGAGACTTCAATATCCTCATCTGCTGTCAGGGTAATGGAACCTGTTCCTGCATTTATGGTAATAGAAGTGTTCGTTCCAAAAATTATCTCACCAATTCCGTCACTTGGGTAGGTATTGCCATGACCTGAAGTATCAGCCACAATGGTAATATCTCCGTTTGTGGTTTTAATGGAAGCATTAACCATTACGTCTCCTCCAGCGAAAAGGGAAAGTCCTACTCCTTCATTTTCCATGTTAATTGCTGATGAAACAGTTATATCGTTATCGGCGAAAATCACCACATTTGTTTGAGAACTGTTTATTGAAGAGGGGGCTATCTTCAGGATATCTCCTGGGGAAGTAAAACTGTTTGCCTCTTGAATGGTGTTTGTTCCGCCGTCATCAATAAAGACATTCCCGGGATCCAGAAGAAGAGAACCTGTTTTCCCGTTGATTGCCAGCGTGTTAACATTGCCCATATAGTCAAGGTTATTTTTACCCGACACTTCAACAAAACCTCCATCTCCTGACTTATTTCCACCTTGAGCGGAAACTTTTCCATAAAAACGGGTTGTATCGTCAGCCCAAACAATAACGTTTCCTCCGTTACCGTTTGTTTTTGCATCAGCACTAATTTCACTTTCATTACTAACAAAGGTTCTAAATGCGTTTGGTATATTTTCGTCTTTTCCCTGAAATCCACCTCCTATATAAACATTACCTCCACCAGTATCACCTGACGCATTAATTATTGATTTGCCAAACAAGCCAACATATTCTCCGGTTACTTGAACATGACCACCTTTTTCTCCATCTTCATTACCTGAAGCATCAAGGGTTCCAGAGTTACGGACGATTCCCTTTTCATTGCCGAGAAGAAAAATCTTCCCTTCTTTTTGCTGAACTGTTTGCGCCTCAATAACACCAGTGTTGTTAACAACATTCTTCATAACATCTCCGGCGTCTTTGGCTGATAAAATTACCTGACCACCGTTTGAAGCAATTTTTCCTGAATTGAGAACCCGGTTAGATATTGCATTTCCTTCCGCATCAAGTACATCTCCATTTACAGCTTTTGTGAGGGAGAAGTTGATGCGTCCATCCTCAGTAAAGTTCATTACAGCCTCTTCTCCGGAAGCAAGAGCTACAGAACCAAGATTTGCTGAAATATAGCCTTTATTTTCAACTGCTGGTGCTAAGATTCCAACAAAGCCACCATCTTTCGCTGTAATATTTCCCATGTTTATGATGGAAGAAAGAGGTGTTTCAGCATTTTGGGTAAAGCGGTAATTGCCATTAAGAAAATCCTGATTTGAAATATCAAGGGTAGTTGCAAGTAAGCCCCCCACATCTACTCTGGAATTTTTTCCAAAGATAATACCTGATGGATTCGAAATAAATACCTGACCATTTGCTGTGAGTGTACCAAAAATAGAGCTAGAACCAACTCCGGTGATGCGGTTCAATGAAACAGCATTCACAGAAGGTTGATTAAAGGTGACTGTTTCCAGAGTTCCGATATTAAAACTGTTCCAGTTGGTTATGAGCCTGTTACTTGATTGGTTTATAACGACACAGTTTGGGTCAGTTTGCTGAATTGTTCCTGTACCTGAGACAATATTCCCTCCCTTTGGTAAAGCAAAACAATTGGTAAAACTTCCTACAGTAATGAGAGCCACCCCAAGAACCGAAAGGTACGTTTTGATAATTGTATTCATTTCACTTTAATTAATGGTGTTATATAACTTCCATCATCATTTAAAATGACTCTATTTTATATCATGATGGAAATAAAGAACAAATAGGCAATTGACAGAAGCGGAAATATTTATAATCATCATAATGATGCTTGATTATCTAAACTATTCCCGCTTATTTTCATTCATCAATGTTGGTGAAAAATAAGCTTTATAATAAAATAACAAATTCTCTTGTTGATCCTAATTATTGATAATTAACGAGATAGAGTCGTAAGCTAAAATATATACTGTACTGTCTTTTTGTCTCGTACATTTTCAGATGCTTTTGACTTCTAGACAGGAATTTTTTCTAATCCTTCAACACATTACGTTCTCATGGATTTTCTTGCTTCTTTGCTATGGAACCCTATTTTAAGCATCGTTTACCTTGAGCTAGGAGTTATTGTTCTTTTTCTCACTGGAGCAGTTGCCTGGAGAAAAAGCTTCGGTGTTTTTCGTACCGTTTGGACAAAGGAAAAAAATGAGGATAAAAAACACCAAATATCTCATGTAAATGCCTTTATGGCAACTCTTGCTGCAAGTATTGGGGTTGGAAATCTGGCAGGTGTTGGTACAGCAATTCATCTTGGGGGACCTGGTGCTCTATTTTGGATGTGGGTTTCTGCACTTTTTGGTATGTCTTTTAGGATGTGTGCCACCTATCTGGCTGTCAAACATGGTCCCGACGACCATTTATCACCCTCCTTCGCAACTCCCATGGCATATCTCGAAAAATTCCTTTCCGGGAAATGGAAATGGGTTCCCATAGCTGTTGCTGGTTTAATTCTGACCAAGGGTTTTGTAACAGCAAACCTCATTCAATCTAATTCCGTTGCCCATGCCCTTCACCATGAATATGATATTCCCAATATCGTTGTTGCTCTTTTTTTGACTGTTGCTGTTGCGTTTGTCATACTCGGTGGACTGATGAGCATCGTTCGGTATAGTACAAAAATTGCCCCGCTCATGATTCTTATCTACATAACAACTGGTCTGATGATACTTGTTTCTGACCCTGCAAGAACAGTTGATCTCCTTGGTTCAGTTTTTTATTATGCTTTCAACCCATGGGCTTTTGCAGGAGGGGTAGCAGGTTACACGGTACTGGAAGCAATGCAGTTTGGCGTTTCACGGGGAGTTTTCTCCCACGGTTCTGGAATTGGGGTTTCTCCTTTTCTGCACGGAGCTAACAAGGATCATCCTGCAACAGGAGCATATATGGCTGCCTTGACTCCTGTAGTTGATACTCTTATTGTTTGCACCATTACCGGACTGGTAATTCTTTCCAGTGGTTACTGGAAAGACTTGACGGGAGCTTTTCTTACTGTTCAGTCCTATGAAATTCATATGGGAAAAACCGGGGGATTTTTTGTAATACTTTGTCTAGGTCTCTTTGCCTTTACCACCATCATTAACTGGGCTTATTTTGCCGAGAAATGTTTCAGGTATATTGGTGGAAAAAATATAGTTGTTTTTCGTTATATTTTTCTCATAACCACCTTTTGTGGTCCCTTCTTCACCATTCCTTTTATCTGGTCTCTTGGTGATGTTCTTATTGGGTTACTCATTATTTTTCATCTCTTTCCCCTGCTTTACGTTTTGCTTATCAAAGTTAAATCCGTCAGAGAGGACTTAACCGTTCACCCAAAAAGTTGAAATCTATAAATCGAATACTTTTACTTTTTCCTTCGTATAACCTCCAGAAGCTTCTATTATTATCAACCTATACTTCGGAGGCAACAACGTCATTTACCTTAAGGGTGTTTTCCAG
>JADGAW010000089.1 GCA_015231815.1 Nitrospinota bacterium | reverse complement strand
TGTTCAATTACTTAAGGACTTCGAAGAAATAAATATGAAGTTTGCTGAGCCGATGAGCGATGACGAGATGGAAAAACTTCTTGCAAAACAGGCAGACTTGCAAGATAAACTAGATTCTTCAAATGCCTGGGATTTGGACAGCCGACTTGACCTCGCAATGGATTCACTCAGGTGTCCTCCTTCCGAACAAAAGGTTGGAGTTCTTTCAGGAGGAGAAAAAAGAAGGGTTGCTCTTTGCAGACTTTTACTTAAGGAACCTGATATTCT
Source organism: Nitrospinota bacterium (assembly GCA_015231815.1). Lineage (GTDB taxonomy): Bacteria > Nitrospinota_A > JADGAW01 > JADGAW01 > JADGAW01 > JADGAW01. The sequence continues at coordinate 7,641 of JADGAW010000089.1, read as the reverse complement.
TCTTCTTGATGAACCAACAAACCATCTTGATGCCGAAACAGTTTGGTGGCTTGAACGACATTTACAGCAATATAAGGGAACTGTTATCGCTGTTACTCATGACAGATATTTTCTCGACAATGTTTGTGGATGGATTCTGGAACTTGACCGTGGTCATGGAATTCCTTTTCAGGGTAACTATACAAGTTGGTTGGAGCAAAAGACCAAACGTATGGAAGTTGAGGAAAAGCAGGAATCAAAGCGACAAAAAGCTTTGAAGCAAGAGCTTGAATGGATAAATAGCAGCCAAAAAGCACGACAGGCAAAAGGGAAAGCGAGAATTACAAATTACGAAAAACTCTATGCAGAGGAAAAGGAAAAACGAAACGAAACAACTGAACTTTATATTCCGCCAGGACCAAGGCTGGGAGATATGGTTATTGAAGCAGTTGGAGTGAAAAAAACCTATGACGATAAACTTCTCTATGAAAATCTCAGCTTTAAACTTCCCCCCGGTGGAATTGTTGGTATTATTGGAGCAAACGGAGCTGGTAAAACGACTCTGTTTCGTTTAATTACCGGACAGGAAAAACCAGATGAAGGCTCCTTTAAAATAGGGGAGACCGTTAAACTTTCATATGTTGATCAGGGACGGGAACTTGATGCTGATAAAACCGTCTTTGAAGTAATAACTGGTGGTACTGAATTTATTAACCTCGGAAAGCTTGAGGTAAACTCTCGGGCATATATTGCTAAATTCAACTTTTCAGGAGATGACCATAAGAAGAAGGTTAGTGAACTTTCCGGTGGGGAAAGAAACCGGGTACATTTAGCGACAATGCTTCGTGAAGAAGGTAACGTAATTCTTCTTGATGAACCAACAAACGATTTAGATGTGAATACTTTGCGTGCTCTGGAGGATTCCCTGATGGAATTTGCCGGATGTGCTGTGGTTATTTCCCATGACAGATATTTTCTCGATAGAATAGCAACGCATATTCTTGCCTTTGAAGGAGATAGTCAGGTTATTTGGTTTGACGGTAACTTCTCAGAGTATGAGGAGGATAAGAAGAAACGCCTTGGACTCAAATCAATAGAGCCTCACCGTATGACCTACAAAAAACTCAAACGTAGTTAAGAGTGCTTTATTTCTCAACCTTTTTTTGAAGTTTCTTGAGAACAGTTTCATAATTTGCAGTGGCATAGCAATAAAGGCATTCATGAAAGCAGGTGTTATATATTCCGATATCAATGGACTGAATGCAGTTGCACTGCTTTCTTGTTTTACGTTGTTGTATTTCTATGCTTTCTCCGGAAATCTCTTCAATGGTTTCTTTGTTAATACAACTCCCCGGCTGGATAAAATCTCCGTCAAGATAGTCGCTGCAACATGAATAGAGAGTAACACCTTTGCTTTTTGCTATCTCTCCCAGCTTATTTGCAAGTTCATTTCGTTTATTTTCTTTAGCTTCTTTATAGGAATAACCGATGGCATTAAACCGGTTTTCCTGTTTTTTGTATGATTGCATAAAACTGATGTAGCATCTATTGGTCTTACCTGCAATTCTTAAAAGAATTTTGTTAAAACGCTCGATAATTTCTTCCTCTTCCTCTGGTGTTCCTCGGTACAAAATGGGGTCAAAGCGCCAGAAAATGGGTGAATATTTCTCGGAAATTTCTATAAAGCTGTCAATTGCATCTTCCAGATCAGGATTTCTGTTTTCCAGTGGTTTACCCATGCCGGTAATGGTCATGAGGAAATAAAAGGGAAATCCACCCTCCTTTATTTCCTTAAGGTAGGGTATCAAAGGAGCAGGGTTTCTCGTCCAAAAAACAAAAGCAGCTACATCTTTCTTCAATAGTGAAAATGTTCTGTATTTTATTCTGTAGGGATCTCTTACTATAACTTTTCCTAACCGGATTTTTTCTATAAGCCAATCAGGATAAAATGCTGGGATGTCGGTTCTTCTACTGGCGGATATAATATTCATTTTTTGGGATATATGTTCATAAAAAAAGATAACGTAAAGTATTCATATAATTAATTAGCAAGAAATATATCAGAAAATGGCAAATGAACCAAAATTAGTTTACCCACGTCAATGGCTTTATAAGATAATTGGGTACAATGTCGAGGATATGAGTGCTGCCATACGTGATTTAATGCAGGACAATGAATATCTGTTGGTGCACTCTAATAAAAGCAGGAAAGGAAAGTATTGCAGTATGAACTTAACCTTACAAGTTTTTAATGAAAAAGACCGTGATGAAATCTATCAAGCCCTGAAAAGTAACCCTTCCATTAAAATTGTAATGTAATGACGATACAACATCAAACTCATCTTAGCTTTACTTCTTCAGGAAGAGGGTTGATGGAAATTACCGAAGAGGTGAGAAACTGGCTTTCCACTTGTCAGGTAAATAAGGGACTTTTAACCCTGTTTGTTCAACATACCTCTGCAAGCCTTGTAATTCAGGAAAATGCTGACCCTGATGTTTTACATGATCTGGAGATGTTTTTTAAAAAGCTTGTACCAGATACTATTAGCCTGTATCGTCATTCTTCAGAGGGAAGTGACGATATGCCGGCACATATTCGTTCTGCTTTAACTCAGGTTCAACTCTCAATTCCCGTTTTGCAAGGTCGGATGCAATTGGGAACGTGGCAGGGAATTTATCTTTATGAGCACCGGACTCGTCCACATCGCAGAAAAATATGTGCACACTTTATTGGGGACTAAGGAAATACAAATGGAAACAGTTCTTTACCTTTACATCTTTATCGTTGGGACAGTTATTGGAAGTTTTTTGAATTGTGCGATTTACCGTTTACCTCTAAAAAAATCGTTAGTTACACCCGGATCTTATTGTACCTCCTGTAATACACCAATTAAATGGTACAACAATATCCCCCTTTTTAGTTGGTTTATTCTTAGGGGTAAATGTGCCTCTTGTTCAGCGTCCTATTCTTTTCGATACCCCTTTGTTGAATTTCTTTTCGGAATACTTCTTCTTCTTATCTTTAAACATTTTGGTGGTTTTACACTGGATTTTTTTCTCTATGCGATTTTCTGTGCTTCTTTAACAGCGATTTTTTTTATTGATTTTGACCATCAAATTATTCCTGACGTTATAAACTACCCACTTCTTTTTGTCGGACTTTTTACTGCCTGGTTTGTTCATAATGATTTTTTTGACGGACTTTTGGGAGGTTTGGCAGGGTTTACCTTTTTTCTTCTTTTGGTAATTCTAACAAAAGGGAAAGGAATGGGAATGGGTGATGTAAAGATGATAGCTATGTTGGGAACATGGTTTGGCCTTATGGGCGTTTTTTTTCTCATCATGATTTCTTCGGTAATGGGTTCCGTTATTGGTCTTATAATGATGTCCTTCGGAAAGGCAGGAATGAAGACCGCCTTACCCTTTGGAACCTTTATGGCAGTCGCAGGAGTTCTTATGATTTTCTTTGGGGATTTTCTCAGAGAGACATATATTCTCTTTTATCAATGATAGTGCGGCTCTTATTTTTTTATATAAAAAATTTATGAGTATAATATAGATATTGCTTACAGTCTAATCCTTTTAACGATGACAGATCAAAAAAGAGGTTCATTTCAGGATTACTTTTTATCCCAACTGAGGGTTAAAAAGAATAAAGTGGAAATTCATTGCACCAATGGAGCTGTTTTTGAAGGAGAAATTGAGTGGTTTGATAATTTCACCATTATTTTAAAGTATCAGGGTCACCAGATGATGCTCTATAAGCATAGCATTGTGGCAATAAATCCCAGAGAAAATAAGGGTGAGATCATTAAAAATCAAAACACAAATAAGAAGAAGGACTACGAACCAGGCAACTCATATTATGGCGACTAAACTTCTTGTCATCAATGGACCAAACCTGAACCTTCTTGGTGAGAGAGAACCAGGTATCTATGGAACGGATTCTCTTAAAAGTATTGAAAGCCGATTGTTGGAGTTGGCAAAAGAATTCTCGGTAAATGCTGAATTTTTCCAGTCAAATAATGAAGGCGACCTCGTGGAAAGAGTGCACCAGGCATTTCGTGATGGGGTGAACTTTATTGTTATAAATCCAGGAGCATACACCCACACAAGTATTGCCCTTCGTGATGCTTTTCTCGGAACAAAAATTCCTTTTATTGAAATTCATATTAGTAATGTGTATAAAAGGGAGGAGTTCCGCCATAAATCGTATCTCTCTGATATCGCACTTGGTGTAATAAGCGGTCTTGGAACATTGGGATATGAACTTGCTTTCAAAGCAGCTATCACTGAAATACAAAAAACAAAAAACCTTTAACCACACAAGAATGAAAAGACGACCAGCTCCAATAGACTACATTGTAAGTAATCATGACCTCAGCAGGGTGAGAAATGAAGTCGAGTTGAGAGTAGTTTCTGCAATGAGAAAAATGCTGAAAGACAATAAGAAGTTTGATGGATGTCAATTATGTACAGAAGATATTTATGCTTTAAGTTTAAATCGATTGACGGCAAAATATGTGCAAGTAGGAACTATCATTCTTAAAAAAGAAACAACCGATGAAGAGGTGAATGAAGTTGTTAAGATGACGATAGAACAGGTTGTCAATAAACCAAACCATGGGGATTAGTCAAGGAAACCCGGTAACTCTTTCTCACTCTTTTTATGGAGGTTTTTATTTTTTTCATAAACTTAGTCTGCTCAATCTAAGACCTACCCACAGTAAAAGAAAACATTAACCACAAAGGTAATCACATAAAATCAATATGGATTTAGCATCAATTATAGGAATTCTCTCTGGACTTGCCCTTATTGCTGGAGCAATTACTTTTGGTGGCGAGTCAATTATCTTTGTGAATGTTCCCGGTATTATGATTGTTCTCGGGGGAACCTTGGCAGCAACTCTTCTTACATTCCAGTTTAAAGATGTTATAACAGCATTTCGGGCTGCATTTTTTGTTTTTACCCATGAAAAACCTGCTCCAAACGACCTTATTGCCTCAATGATACGTCTTTGTTATATCAGCAGACAGGAGGGGATAGTTGCTCTTTCAAAGATAAATACCCAATCACGGTTTTTGCGAAAAGCGTGTAATCTTATTTCAGATGGTTCAGATGATGAAGTGATTAGAATGGCTTTACGGACAGAAATAGATTCTCTCAAAATGAGACACTACATTGTTCAGGATGTATTTAGAAAGATGGGAACATACGCTCCTGCTTTTGGTATGCTGGGAACATTAATTGGGTTGGTACAAATGCTCAGTAAGCTAGATGACCCTTCAACAATAGGACATGCAATGTCAGTTGCACTTCTGACAACGTTTTATGGCTCTCTGCTTGCCACACTCTTTTTTCTGCCCATTGCAGGAAAGCTCAAGGCAAGAACTCATCAACAGGTAATAGAACTGGAAATTATGTTTGAGGGGGCAATCTCAATCCTGTCAGAAAACAACCCCATGTCGGTTTATGAAAAACTGTCATCATATCTTCCGGCAAGAGATCGGGAATCCTTTGACAAATTAAAGGGGGTGAAAAATGATTCGAAATGATAAAAGCATTTTACCCAGTGATTTTGATGAAGATGATTCAAACGGTTGGATTGTAACCTTTGCCGATCTGGTTTCCCTTTTATTGGTATTCTTTATCCTTATGTACACCATGTCAACCATTGATTTGGTGAAATTTAAAAGAATTGCCGAATCGGTGAAAAATAATCTGGGTTCAACACAAATTGCACCAAACCCTTCGGTGGGAAGTGAAACTATTGTTGAAAATACCAAAGTTGCCGCTATTGATATTGAGCAGCAAATGGTTATGGACGAAAAAAAGAAAATCCTGAAAGATATAAGAAGTATGCTCAAGAAAGGAGACCTTGAGGGTAATGTTGAAGCAAATATTATTGAGGGTAAAATTACCATACGGGTAAGGGGTAGGGTGCTTTTTGGTTCAGGTTCGGCAGAATTGAAAAGAATTTCCAAAAGAGTTCTTGACGGAATTATAAAGATCGTCAGTGAATATAAAACCTATATAGTAAATATAAAAGGACACACTGATGATGTACCAATCGCAACAAAGCAGTTCCCATCAAACTGGGAACTTTCAGCAATCAGAGCAACAAATGTATTGAAATACCTTATTGCACAAGGGGTTGATGCACGACGCCTTACTGCAACAGGGTATGGAGATGTTTTGCCCATTGTTCCCAATAATACAGAAAAGCAACGCTCAAAAAACAGGAGGATTGAATTTGTTCTGGAAAAAGAAACACGATAACGAGCCAATCTTTACTTACGAGTCGTGTAACTATCGTTCATCACTCAGGTACTATCCAAAAGAAAATGAACCTCTCGTTTTGGAAATCAACAACGTTAAGGCGAATGTTTCAGATATTGGTGCTGGAGGTCTTTCCTTCAAGTGTGGAAGATATAAAGTTGGTGATGTTTTAAATGGGAAGGTTGAGCTAAATGTTAAAAGTTACTTAATTGAGCCTGAGCTAAAAGTCTTAAGAGTAAGTGAAGATGGCTTTGCTCATTGTATTTATACCAAAATCAGTGAAAAAGAAACCGAAATGATTCATCAGTTTATCTTGATTAAACAAAAAGAAGAACTTCGTGAAAAAAAAGCGAAAGAGTTTCCCCGCCTCAACAAAGAAACATAATTCCGGTTTAAATGATTGAAATAATCGAAAGAACGTATAATAATTTCCACTAAAAAAGCATTTGCAGGGTTTTTTATTCAAATGAAGTGCTTTTCTTTTCAAAAATTTAACAATATCGTGAAAAATTATATCCTCATAAATCGCCATTAAAATTTCTCCCCTTTATCGTAGTTGAGAATTAACCTTAAAGCAGAACACCAAAAATAAGAATGAACCTTCAAGCAATGAACGACACTAAAAATAAAATATCCCTGAAACTATTCAATCACCATCTCTTTTGGATATTTCTATTGCTTATTTCCTACTTCTTTATCTATTCTGAAGTAATTCTTAAAACACAATATATTAGACATGATGCGCTAAACTTTTATGGTCTTTATAAATATATGATTGAAGGAATTCAGAACGCTGAAATACCCTTCTGGGATATATATAGTTTGTGCGGAACCCCTTTCTACCCTTCAATTCCTCTTATCGGACTTCTTGACCCACTTGTTTTTATTACGGCCTTTACCCAAAAGGTTTTTGGTCAATCTTCATTGGATAGTTATCTGACCTTCTATCTTCTACGTGCTTTTATTGCAGTTGTTGGAACATATCTTTTTTTATATAAGCTTACTGGCTCAAAAAAATCTGCTTTTACCGGGGCACTGCTATTCTTTTTTGCTTTTCTTCCATCGTTTCATCTACAAAATGGGTCAATTAATTCATTTTATTTAACTCCCTTGGCACTGCTTTTCTTTTTGTCAATTCTCGATAGGATTAAGAACAAAAAGAACTGTTACCTTTCAATGCTTCTTTTTACTTTCACCTGTGGAGTGATAGTAAATGTCTTTATTCCCACGTACTTTACCTTCTATTTTATTGTTTTTCTCATAGCTCTTTTTTTTTCTTGTTTCTATCAGTTCAAAGAAGTTTTTAATTATTTTAATAATAAAGAAAAAAGAGGGGTTTTGTTTGTATGCTGTTGTCTCATTCTCCTTTTTCTTATTCCATT
>JADGAW010000088.1 GCA_015231815.1 Nitrospinota bacterium | reverse complement strand
CTTCGTAACATACCACATGTTGAAATGATTCGGTTTGGTTCCAGACTGCCGATTGTTCTTCCCCAACGAATTACAGAGGGTCTTCAAAAAGTTCTTGGAGGGAATCACAGAGTTCCCATTTGGCTCAACACCCAATGCAACCATCCAAAGGAAATTACGGAAAAAACTGTTGAGGCAGTTTATAGGCTTGTCAGTTGTGGCGTAAATGTAGGAAATCAAGCAGTATTACTCAAAGGAATTAATGACGATGTAAAAACCTTTAGAGAACTGCACCAAAAATTATTGAAATCCCGTATTCGCCCCTACTACCTTTTTTATTGTGAACCTGCACCGGGAATTGATCATTTTCGTACTCCTGTTGAAAAGGGAGCTGAATTAATCAGGGACGCAATACGAGGTCACACAACTGGACTTGCTCAGCCAATGTACGCTCTTGCAACCAATATAGGAAAAATACCCCTAATGCCTGACTACTACATTGTGAGTAAAAATGAAAGTGAATATACATTAAGGAACTACAAGGGTGAGATAACAAAAATCCCCAACATTCCTGCGTAAAAAACTATGAAGACTTTCTCTAATAATTTTATAAACCACTGAAACCATAACGGGCAGACAGAGGTTACTGATTACTTAATTATTTATTCATTTAACTGAAGGAGGTAAATATGCTTAAGCACTTTTATGTACTGCTCTTCTTATCGTCAGTTTTTATTCTGGATTTTGTTACACCAGAGAAAACTGCTGCAGAAGAGAACAAATATATCGGTATGGAGAACTGTCGTGAATGCCATACAAAACTATATAAATCATTTGAAAGCATTATAAGAAGAGGATCTGAAAAACCAAGAAGGCTTCCAAACTCTACGAAGATGCTTGCTGACCTTAGTTCCAGAAAAAAATATTTTGAAGAAACTAAAAGGGCAGAGGGAAAAACACGATACAAAACAAAGGAAGGTGACAGAGCCACCATTTCAGAAATAAACATCGACTGGTCAAAGGATTATTCCAAGGACACAAAATGCCTAAAGTGCCACTCAACCGGACACGGGACACAAAGCGGTTATGACCCAACAAATCCCAAACCACAGCTATCCGGTGTAACCTGCGAGTCATGTCATGGTCCGGGCTCAAAATATGTTCCATACATGGAAAAAGCAGCAGAAAAATACAAACGTGAGGAGGCTTTAAAGTTCGGCATGAATGATATTCATAAGGATAAAGGGAAAAAAGCGTGTGAAGAAGCCTGTCACTCAAAGAATAAGGACTGTCCTATTATTGCTGCAATTGATGGATATAAATTTGATTGGGAAAAGAGAAGATACAAAGTTCACAGACCAAAAAGAGGAAGTTGGCCAAAATAATTGTGATTTCTATGAATAAAAGAAACATACAGTTAAGAATTACCCTTTTTACGCTTCTCATCATCTTACCTTTTGCTCAATCAGCTTTTGGGGAATATGTTGCGATTGTACAGGAAAAGGCAAATATCAGAAGCAAGCCTGGAGTCAGCAGTCCACTTCTTTATACCATGAATCATTCATTAAATTACCCACTGAGGGTTTTGAAAAGAAGTGGGCGTTGGTTAAAAGTCAAAGACTATGAAGGAGACTCCGGTTGGATTGCAAAGTTTCTCACATCCAGAATAAATGCGGTAATTGTTAAAAAAAAGGCTCATGTACGAAATGGTCCTGGAACACAGTTCAAGAATTTATGGACAGCAGTTAAGGGAGAGACTTTTAGAGTCATAGAAAAAAAAGGTTCCTGGTTACACGTTATTGACAGTGTGGAAAACAGAGGGTGGATTTACAAAAAGCTTTTGTGGGGAGCCACGAATTAAATTATGGAAAAGACCATGATTGAATTTCGACATCCAAACTTTAATGAAGGGTTGGGCATTTACTATTTGGTGAAAAAATGCCCTTCCCTTGATTTAAATTCAATTTACTTCTATTACCTTTTGTGCAAGGATTTTTTCAATACCTGCGTAGTTGCCACCTATGAGGGTCAGTTGATTGGCTTTCTGTCAGCATACCGAAAGCCCCACAATCCTCTCTCTCTTTTTGTACAGCAAATAGTCGTTTTAGATAATAAAAAAGAAATAGACCTTGAAATGCAGATGTTGTCCTGGCTGTATAAAAAGTTAAACCCCATCACGATGAAGGAGATTGAAACAACAGTATCAACGTCCAATAAAGTCTCAGAAAAACTTTTTAAACAATTTGCCTTCAACAAAGGATTTCTCGTAAAAAAATCAGTTTTTTTGAAGGAATCACAGTTTGGTGAGGGTATTCATGAGCAGGAGATTTTATACACATTAACAAAAATGAGAAAGGAATATGAAAATGTTTGAGTTTGCTGACATCTATGGTACAAGCGTAATATCAATTCATGACGGTTCTGTTCCAGGAGAAATTGAGAGCCCAGTCATTGATCCGGAGAATCAAAAAGTACTCGGCTTTATGTTGACAGGAAAAAGAAAGAAAAGCGGAGCATTTTTACGCTTTGAAAAAATCAGTTTAATAGGAAAGGATGTAATTCTTATATACTCAAAAAAATCTATTGATAGTAAGCAGGAAAGTTCCATAAATAGCGATGCAAAACTCATGGGAGAGAAGATTATAGGACTTCCAGTAAGAACAGAGACATCCAAAAATATGGGAACGGTTACATCCTTCTATTTTTCAGAAGAGGGAGAAATTCTTTATTATGAGATTTCAGGAGGCTATTTAAATGAAATGATAAACGGGAAAGGATTGATTTCAAAATGTGGTGTTGTTTCTTTAACATGCAATGAGATGAAAATACTTGAGACCGCAAAAGAAGTTTCAGATATCATGAAAACAAAAGCTGGTTTAAGGCATAAAGCAACAAAAATTAAGGAAAAAGCTCGTAAAAGCATAGAAGAAACTCTGGGAGGTTCTCCATAACAAAACCTTTTATAATTTCCCAAGAAATTTATAGTGGTCAATTGCCTCCAGAATTCCAAATGCAAAATGTCCTTTTGCAAATAACACGTTGGAGTCTTTTCTAAGGTGCTCCAGTTCAGGACTATAATTGCCCACAACAACACCAAGGGTGTTTCCCCTAAGCATTTCTTCATCATTTCCTGAATCACCAGCAACAAGAAAACGGTCAATGGGAATCCCCCACTTTACAGCACAATATCTGACAGCTAAGCCTTTCGATGCTCTTATCGGTAAAATATCAAGGTATGCTTCATGGGAATAAATAACATTAGCATAAATCCCTGCTTTCCTTAGAAAACTTGTTATTTCCTTAGGAGTAGGGGCAATTTGAGCATCTACATTAAAGCTGATTTTATGGTTACCCTGCCCTTCTGCTGCCTGCATACTAATGCCTTTTATATTATTCAATTTTTTCTTTATATCCAGAGGTTTCCAACGATAATTGATGTGATTTGTCCAGCCAACATCTTGAACCAGCTTTGGACCGTAATAAATTTCACTTCCCACTGACGTTATAAGAATATTGGGAACAGGAATTTTATTTTTCTTCAGCACTGCAAGTGTTAACGGTAAACTTCTTCCTGTTGCAACGCCTATTCCCACTTTACATTGTGCCCCCTTAAGTTTATTTAAAAGTTCGTTTAAGGCTTCATCATTTCCTACAAGGGTATTGTCAATATCACTGATAAGTACCCTATCGCTTAAAGCTATATTCCGACCAAATTGTCTTGGTAGAAACCTTCTTTTATTCTGAACCACAACTTTTTTTACTACTTTAATATATTTTTGCGCATGTCCTTCCCATGAGAAATGTTTAAATGCACCCTTTATACCGCTCTTTGCCCAGTTTCTCCACTGATTTCCATCCTTTAAAGCCACAAGAAGTTTTTCTTTAATATCTTCAACGTCAAGTGGGTCGATGAGTAATCCATTATTACATGCTGCAATAATATCCTTTGGTCCTCCATCCTTCGTTGCAACAATAGGAAGACCTGAAGCAGCAGCCTCAATAAGGGTGAGTCCAAAGGGTTCTGTAAGTGCTGGGTTAACAAAGACCCCTTGACTTCCCGCAGCTATTCTGTATATATTGGGTACATCCTCTGAAGCGTGTTTTTTGGGATATGCAACTTTTCCATAGAGGTCATAATAATCAATATACCGAAGAAGTTCACGATAAACTTCTCTTGCTTCTTTATCTGCTTTATTTATATCCTTTCTGGAACCGGCAAAGATGATAAGGTTGGCAATTTCCTGTAGTTCTTCAGAGCTTCCATAAGCATGAATTAAAGAAACTATATTTTTTCGTGCATCTGCTCTTGAAAGAGCAAGAATCATCGGCTTTTTAGGATGCTTTAAAAAACGTGTAATTTCCTTAAAATATTCCGGTTGAAAAAAGCGAAACCGGTGGGGAGGAGAAAACCGGTCTAAGTTAACGCCCGGTTGTATAACAATCATACGTTTTGGCTGATACTTATCATAAAGACTATACTGTTCTTCAACTTCCTGATTTGTGCTGGTAACAATAAAAGAAGCACTGTCTAATACCATTTCTTCAGCTTCAATTCGACGACTAATTCTAAATGTTTTTTCTATCGTTTCGTTTTTAAGACCTTTTTCCTCTAAACGCATTTTCTTTACTCTCCCCAAAGAATGTCCGGTAAAGGCAAATGGTAAGGAGAGCAAACTTGATAAACGAACACCAACGTAACCTGCATCGGCATAATGGCTATGAAGTATATCCGGAACACGTTTTCCTGACTGAAAGAACTTCAGGATATTATCGGCAAATTCATCCAGGTAAGGCCAAAGAGCTTCTTTCTTTAAATATCTTTTAGGACCACAAGGCATTCTGATAATATTCAATCCCGGTTCAATTTCCTCTACAAGGCATGAATAATCATTACTTACCCTTGGATCAAATATCAACCGGGTAAAAATATCAAGCCGTTCCACTTCAGGTCTTTTTATTAAAGCTTTGGCAAGCTCCAGAACATAGGTTGTTTGTCCCCCTGTATCGGCGTCTCTTCCAAGTTCAAGATCTTCTTTTCTTAAGAGACCATGAATGTTTATGAAAGCCATATAAAACTGTTCTTTTGTTTCCATTTAAATAACCTTCCATTTTGATAAAAAGTCCTGATAAAACCTTTTGTCGGTTGTAGTAGCACCACGCATACAACAAACAGCAGATGCAAATTCTTCTGATCTTTCGATAATCGTTTGAAAAGACCATTGAGAAAGAATTCCCATAATAACCACTGAACTATAGGCATCTCCGGCTCCTACGGTGTCAACGATATTGTTAACCGAAACTCTCTTTCCAGCTCCTTCGTAAATGTTTTTACCATCAATTATGAGTGAACCCTGTTCTCCTAACGTTAAAAATAATGTTTGTAAAGAGACATCCTTCATGTAGGAGAGTGCCGTTTCCTTTAACCACGTTAAATCCGATGCTTTCTTACCTGTTATTTCAAAGAGTTCATCATTATTTATTTTCATCCACCTGGCATTGCCAGAGTATTCCTTGAAGTCTTCTGGTCTTGACCAGGGAGGGCGTAGATTTACATCAACAAAAACGGGGGGATGTATTGTTTTTTTTATATATTCCAAGGTACATTTACTTACTTTGCCCCGTGAGATAAGAGATCCATGATAAAGAAGAGCCAGATCTTCTGTTTCAACACACTTAAGGGCTTCTTCTTTATTAATAAAATCATACGCTTGTTCAGGAAGAATATTAAATGTATGGGACTTTCCCTTTAATTCAATCTTTACCATACCTGTCTGAAACTCTTCGTCCATTTGCAAGCCACTGCAATCAAGTCCAAAACCTTCCATAGCCGTTTTTATCTTATGCCCTCGTTCATCCTTCCCTACTCTACTGACAAAGAGGGGGTTAAGTCCAAAGCCCTTCAGGTTCCATGCAACGTTAAAGGGTGCTCCCCCTAAAATTTCTTTATCAGGAAAAACATCAAACAACACTTCACCAAAAATAAGAGGACGTAACGTTTGTTTATACATTTTGATAATTACTGAGCTTCATTAAACACCGAATATTTAACCATATCCAGAATATTGCACAAAAAATCCTTATTTATTTTTACCATATACATTATGATTCAGACAACCAATAAAAGGTAAATGGTGGAACAATTAAAGTATCTTTAAACACTTCCGGAGACATTCCTGTATAAAGGTCAACCAGCCTTGAATATTGATTAACCGGGCGGTTGTATACATTACTAAGGTCAAGGGACTGTGGCTTTCCATCAAAGTTAGAAACAACGAGAATTTGATCCATTGGCTTTGTTAAACTGAAGCGAAAAAATACAAACAGATGAGGATTATCAACATCAACAAGTTCTCTGTTATTAAAGTCACTGAAAACCTCAATTTCTTTTCTCACCGATATCATTCGTTTAAGAGAACTAAAAATCTCATATTCAACAGTACCGGGTATATTCCTGTTTTCTGCTTTTTCCCAATTAATTGATGGTCGATGTACCCAACGGGAATCTCCGGCTTTGAGAGGGTCGTTAATATATGAAGTATCGTTCATCGTTCCTATTTCATCACCATAATATATAAGAGGAATACCACCAAATGACATAATCATTCCATGCAGAAGTAATATTATTCTAATGGCATCCTGTGTTCCTTTAAGATTATCCGCATCAATTGAATGTTGAAGACCGGAAAGAGAAGCTAAAGAGCCCGAGATTCGTGCATCACCAGTTTTCATGTTATAGCCAAAAGGTACCCCGGCCGCATGTGTTCCTTCAAACTTTCCTGTGTAATAATCAATAAGGAATTTACGATGATTTTTTGGTTCATACCCTGCGAGGGAAATATCCCTATCATCAAAACCAAGCCCAATATCATCATGACACCTAATATAGTTGAGCCATGTAGCACGTTCAAGTTTAACCGGAAGGTTTTTTATCCCCTGATTTAATAAACGGGCATTTTTTGTTGCTACTGCATCCCATAATAAAGCCATAAATGTTGCATTATAGGCAACTTCACACTCTTTTGCGATAACGGCATCTTCACCAAAGTATTTAATGACCTCTACGGGAGCTACAATTGCTTCTGCAATAAAAAGTACCCCAGGAGCAGTTACCTGACAACAATCCTTCATCAGTTGAAGAATTAAATGAGCCTCCCGTTCATTCTGGCAGGCACTACCAATCTTTTTCCACAAAAATGCCACTGCATCTAGGCGTAATATATCAACCCCTTTATTTGCCCAATAAAAAATAATATCGAGCATTTCTATAAAAACAGACGGATTGCTATAGTTTAAATCGTACTGGTAATTGTTAAAAACGGTCATTACCCACCGTTGCATTTCTTCATCCCAGGTGAAATTTCCCGGAGATGTTTCGGGGAAAATTTCCGGCATACTTTGTTCAAACATGTCGGGAATGTTCCGGTTTTCAAAGGTGTAATAGTAGTCCAGATACTTTTTTTCACCAGCCTTTGCCCGTTGAGCCCATTCATGTTCATTGGAAGTATGGTTTACCACAACATCCATTACAAGGAGAATTTCTCTCTTTTTCATTTCATCAACAACTTCGTGCAAATCCTCCAAAGTACCTATTCGTGAATCAATTTCTCTGAAGTTGCTAACAGCATAACCTCCATCACTGAACCCTTTTGGACAACGCATGATTGGCATAATATGAGCAATATTTACCCCCAAATCCTGAAAGTATCCAACATGTTCTTTAAGTCCCTTGAGGTTTTTTGCAAAACCATCGCAGTAAAGAGCCATTCCAACCCATTTCTGACTTAAAAACCAATTGTAATTATTTTCTCTTTCAATATCCAGTTCCCTCAGGTGATCGGCACGATTAATATATTGACGAGCCATCGTTTCAACCAACTTTAATGCTTGTTCCTTGAAGTCCTCTCGACCACCATACAATCGTTCAAAAAGCGAATGAATTGCATA
>JADGAW010000087.1 GCA_015231815.1 Nitrospinota bacterium | reverse complement strand
AAGAAAAGGAATATATCGGTGCTATTGCAATGTATATTGAGCCAATCGCACCAAATTCACCAATACCTCTTCCTTTTGACCGCTTTATTGAAAACCAGGGCTTACGGGTTCTTCCTGTTGTTGAAAAAGACCGGATTATCGGCATTCTTCACCGAAATAAATTTCTTGAAAATAAGATTTTAGGACGTTATGGTTATGGAATGGCTCTCAACAACTCCAAAAAAGTAAAGGATTTACAGGAACTGCCATCCCTCGTTGTGGAAATTGATACCCCGGTTGAAGAGGTTGCTCAAAGAATTCAGTTGAGAAAAACAGAGCTTCTCTATGATGACGTTTGCATAACCCATAAAGGAAAATATTTTGGCATTGTTCATATTAATGTTTTACTGGATGCACTGACAGAAAGAAACCTTCTTCTTGCAAAAGGAACAAATCCTCTTACCGGATTGCCGGGGAACGAATTTATTCAAAGAGAAATAAATAAAAGAATTCTTCGTGAATACCCCTTTGATGTCTGTTACTTTGACCTCGATAATTTTAAGCCATACAATGATCATTACGGGTTTGAAAAGGGGGATGTGGTCATAAAAACTCTTGCCTTGATAATGACAGAAGTAGCAGGTAAGCAAAATGGAGAAAATACCTTTGTCGGACATATAGGCGGTGATGACTTTATTATCGTAACCACTCCTCGTTACTCTGAGGAAATATCATATGAAGTAATTGAAAAATTCGAACGGCAACTTTCACGGTTTCATGGTGGGGAAGACTGTTCCCGTGGTTATTACATCGCACAAAACAGAAAAGAAGAAACAGAAAAAATCCGGCTTCTTTCACTTTCGGTGGGAATTGTCAGTTCTCAAATAAAAAATATTAGCTCTTATGCACAAATTGCTTCTCTTTCAAGTGAAATAAAGAAAAAAGCCAAGAAAATCGAAGGCTCATCTGTCGTTAAAGATAAACGAGATTTAAACTCTGCAACCATACCTACTTAGCACTATTACTCATAAAGGACAAACCAATGAATAAACAAGAAAACATTCTGATTGTTGATGATGAAGCAGATATCGTTGACCTCCTTAAATATAACCTTGAAAAGGAAGGCTATAGTGTCTCCTCGAAAATGGATGGAAAGAGTGGTTTTGATGAAATACAACGAACCCGTTTCGATCTTGTTATTCTTGACCTTATGCTGCCTGAACTGAATGGCCTAGATATTTGCAAAATGATGAAAAAAGATGTAAAGCTTTCGAGAATTCCCATAATTATGGTAACGGCAAAAGATGAGGAGATTGACCGTATTCTTGGACTTGAACTTGGTGCAGATGACTATATCACCAAACCGTTTAGTCCGAGAGAGCTTGTGGCAAGAGTAAAGGCAGTTCTAAGAAGAAGCAAGATAAACCAAGAGATAAAAACAGAAGAAGAAAATGAAATAATTGAAGTTGGTGAAATTAAAATTGATTTGGCGAGGCATCAGGTTAAAAAAGGTGGAGTCTCGGTTGAATTAAGTGTGAAGGAATATTACCTTCTTCTAAAATTTGTAAAAAAACCCTGGCGTCGTTTTCAGCAGAGAGTATCTTCTTGACACTATTTGGGGAAATGAAACCTTTGTTCAAAACAGAACTGTAGATGTTCATGTGCACCGTCTAAGGGAAAAAATTGAAGATGACCACAATAATCCCCTGCACATTATCACAAAGCGAGGTATTGGCTATTATCTCGCAGAAAATGTAATTCAAGAGTAATTTCGTTATGGACTTTCTTCTGGCATTATTGCTGATATCAAATATTTACTTTATATATAAAGATTATAGCTGTAGGAAACGGAGCGATGAAATTCGGAAGTACACCGACGAACTGTTAAAAGGTCATTATGAAAAAAGACTTTTAAAAAATAATTGGTCGGGAAACAAAGAGTTATTAAACAATATAAATGACATAGCCGAACATTTCCAGAGTACATTTAATGAAGACAATGACCTCAAATCACGCTTAAGAGCTACAATTAACAGTATTCCCGAAGGAGTCGTAGTGATTGACAGTTTCGGGTATGTGCGATTCATCAATAACTCAGCAGAAATTAACCTTGGGATATCACTAAAAGAAGACAAAGGAATTCGAATTTACGACCTTCTTGAAATACCAAAAGTTAACGAAATTCTTTTAGGAAATGGACAAAAAAATTACCATGAAAAATTAGAAATTTATGTTGAAAAACTCGGCAAATATGTTGAATTCAAAATGGTTCCGGTACATAATCTGGAAGAAAAATATATTGGCTCGGTAATTCTCGCCCGTGATATTTCAGAGGGAAAAAGTGCCTATGAAACTAGAAGGGATTTTGTCGCCAATGTATCACATGAATTAAAAACACCCATTACGGCAATCAAAGGCTTTACGGAAACGTTACTTGATGGAGCAATAAAAGATGAAAAAAGTGCAATAAAGTTCCTGAACACCATTAAGAGTCAATCTGACCGTATGGATCGTCTCATTAAAGACCTTCTCATGTTGTCGAAGATAGAAATGGGTGCTCTGCTTATGGAGCCTCAATTAATTTCTCCAATTCCTGTTATCGACGAAGTATTTGAGCACTTTGAGTTGATGGCAAAAGAAAAAAATATTTACTTACAAAAAAAGTTTCAGAATAAAGATGTAAAATTTTTTGCAGACTCAAACAGATTGTTTCAAATCATTAGCAATCTTGTAGGTAACGCCATTAAATATACCAAAAAAGGTGGAGTAACGGTTGACATAAAAGGTAATAAACTTGGATTGGTCCTTTCAGTAATTGATACAGGAACAGGAATTCCTACAAAACATTTGTCTCGTCTTGGCGAACGTTTTTTCCGTATTGACCCATCACGTTCTCGAAACCTTGGCGGTACAGGTCTTGGTCTTGCAATTGTTAAGCATCTGGTACGCTCCCACAACTGGGAGATGCAAATAGAAAGTGAACTCAACAAAGGTACTGCTGTCAAAATCTATATCCAGCAATAATCCGTAAAGGGTCGTAAAGGGGACGCTACCCTTTCGGTGTGTAAAGGGTATCAACGCTGACCTCTGTCACCTGAGAACAAAATGATAAAAAGGAGTTTTGTGTTATATTATTGAAGGAAATAAATAAACCAAGGAGAAACAAATGAACATAACGTTAGAGCTACCGGATACGCTGGTTCAGGACAAAGATCTGACAGAATTTGAAACAGAATTCAAATTAAATAACGCCATGATGATGTATCGGCAGGGGAAAGTATCGCTTTCAAAAGGGGCTGCGCTTGCCAACATGAATATCTATGCTTTCATAAGCGAATGCAAAACAAATGAAATCCCGGTTATTGATTACGACGAAGGGGAACTTCAATCAGAGCTTGAAAGCCTAAAAAAGGATTTCTAATGCTGCTGGTGGCAGACAGTTCCTCTCTGATATCGCTTTCAACCTGTCAGGCTTTGCCTATCCTTAAGGAACTCTTTAACGAAATAAAAGTTCCTGAGTCCGTATTCATTGAGGTGACTCAAGGCGGGAAAAAACAGTCGAGGGAACTTTCCGGTTTTTTGGCGGGCTTGGTTGTTTCGGTAGATGAACCCATTGCAAGGAAATTCAGTTTTGGAAGAGGCGAGCTTGAGGCAATGGCTCTTTATGCGAGACTCAATGCCAACAGGTTATTGGTTGACGATAAAAAGGCTCGGAAAATAGCGGTCGAAAACGGCATGAATATTATTGGAAGTCTTGGTGTTCTTCTTATTGCGAAGGAAAAGGGAATAATCAAGTCCGTTTCCCCTTACCTTCATAGACTCTCCCGCTCAGACCTTTACATCAAAGCTGAACTCCTAAACCATATCATGAATTTAGCCAATGAATAAAATCAATTTACGTAAATTAAGCAATGAGGGAAATGAATTTACAGAAAGAAATATACACTACCGGAAATAACTTTCATGCTTTATCTGGTGACAGGAAAGGTCAGTATGCAATTAGTATTAATAAGAAGTGGCGAATTTGTTTTAACTGGCAGGAAGGTAATGCCAATAATGTTGAGATAATTGATTATCATTGAGGTGAAGAATGAAAGAAAATAAACTCTTAGAACCAATTGCTCCGGGAGAAATATTAAAAGAAGGTTTTCTGGAACCATTGGGAATTAGTATTAATAAGTTGTCCAGAAATATAGATGTTCCGCCAAACAGAATTAGTGAAATTGTTAACGGAAATCGAAGGATATCAGTTGATACAGCTCTTAGGTTTCAACGTTATTTTAATGTTGATGCTCAGTTTTGGTTAAATCTTCAAGCAGAATATGATTTAAGAATCACTCGAAGAAAAATATGGGGTGAACTGGAAAGCTATGCTCCATGATAAAAAAACTGTTGGAGGAAACATTAAATTTGCCTTGCTGAAAAATGTAGGTGAAGTTTTTATGGAAAGTTCTGTTCAGTACGAAATTGCTCAAAAAGCATATGAAGAACTGCTTGGTAGAAGGTAAAAAACTCCAACCATTGTTTACTGAGGTTTGTTATAGACTTGTTTTTTACCTGAGCTTCCAGTAAAGGAACATACTCTTATCCTTATAGATGAGTTCAGGTGCTTTAATGTCATTGATGAGGTCTATTAATTGAGTGCTTTCAAAAGTGCTATATTTTTGTAAAAAGTCTTTGGTAACGTTTGCTTCGTCAGAAGTTCCTTGAGCAAAAATTGTTGAAGTTAATGTTGTTACTCTGCCTTCAGCATTAGTCATGATGCTCACGTCAAGGTAATTACCTGACTCAAAATCTTTAATTAAAAATTGGTTATAAAAAATAATTTCTTCTTTTCTCACCGCCTTTTTAATAGCTCTTCCCCTTAAATCTCTCTGATAGCTGCAGAGATAGATGAGTTTACTCTTATTGATTAAATCTGTTCTTGAAGTAATGGGGTCAACCCTTTCCTTTAGTTTTATTTCTTCTTTTACCAATATTTTTTTATCGAGGAGAAAAAAATATCCTCCGGCAGCTAAAACAATAACAATAAGCCCAATGAAAAATATACTGGAAAAACTTCCTTTTTTTTTATTGCTTGCACCTGCAAGAAGTTTTGACAGATTTTTTGTAGCTGTTTTTGCTTCTGCAGAAAATTCTTCCTCTTCCCGTATAACTTCGTTTATTTTTTCATCATCTTCCTCGACATAGTCAATATGATATTTTGTTCTCCTATCTTCTTTACTTTTTGTTCCATTTTCTCCAATATTTATAACGTCTGTATTGTCGTCACTCCCTTCATGTATTGTTTCTGTTTCTTCAGATGCAATATTTTCAGATTGAAAACGGTCGATTTCCTGTTTTCTTTCCTCCTGACTTGAATCTAAGTTTCCGTAAAGATGGGGGAAGTAATCGATTATATTAAGGTATTTAAAAAATACAGCTGAGATCTCATCCTTTTCATCCTGAGGAATGTAGATTTCAAATAAGGCAAGATTTTTTTTAATTTTCTTTTTTAATTTTTGTCCTAAGTAGCTGTTGAGATATTTAACCAATTCCTTTTCAGGTTTTTTTAAGTACTTGACCTCCTTACTGAGTATAGTGTCAAGTACCATAAGGATATCTTCAAACCTTACTTTTTCTTTTTGGGGTTGTTCATTCGCACTCACGTTGTTCCCGTAATCTGAATGTTCTTTGCTGTTCTTTTTGGAGGGTATATTTTACTATTCGTTCTCTATCTGCTTCATGTATTGCAACATATTTTAATGAGTTAATTGTTTTTCCCAGACTCTTATCGGGAACAGCATGGTAAATCATTCCAATACCGATAATACTTTCTGGTGGGAATTCTTTGAGGATCAATTTGAAATTCAAGGCATCTCCTACTTTGAACTCTGTTGAAGAATGGAACTGAAACCCTCCTCCACTGATGTCATGGAGAATACCAGTTGAGGATGAATCAGTTTTTTCCTCTTCTTTGTTTCTACTCTTTTCTACTTCCAGAGAAAGTCGGTCAATTTTTTCTTCAAGAACTTTAATATGTTTAAGTAAATATCCCCAAAGGCTTGCTTCTCCATCATTCACGGTTGCGACAAAGTCGCTATTAATCTCCAGCAACTCTGAGAATTTTTCATGAGGAAAAACCCGTGTCCTATAGATTGTTTCCTTGTTAACAATCGTTTCATAATTGAATGGGAAGTTATTTAAATCAGTTCTTTCGAAAAAGACCCTGTTGTTTGATTCTACTCTTAGAGAAGTTCTTACCTTTTTATATTCATCCTCTGTGTATTCTCCCTGAGAAAGTTCCTTGATTTTTAAAATATTTATAATAAGACTTACGAGTCGAGGTACATCAATTGGTTTTTTGATGAAATAATTTGCCCCGGCAATAATGGCCTTTTGATGGCAATGAATGTCTATTTTGTCACATATGACAATGACTGGATTTCCTTTATTGGGGTCTCCTTGCTTTAATTGCAGGAGATATTTCTCCATCTCACTACACGAGTCCAATAGTACCAGAGAATT
Source organism: Nitrospinota bacterium (assembly GCA_015231815.1). Lineage (GTDB taxonomy): Bacteria > Nitrospinota_A > JADGAW01 > JADGAW01 > JADGAW01 > JADGAW01. Next base: position 1,489 of record JADGAW010000087.1, on the reverse strand, counting down.
TCCATGAGCTTTTAATTTTTCCTCAAATGATTCTGTTGTTTTGACGATGGTGAGGTTAAATCCTTCATCATTTAATGAATCAGATAATTTTTGAGGGTAATCATTATCCTGAGTAAACAGTAGAGCATTTTTCATAAACATTCTATTAAGTTTTAAAGCATTATTATATGCTCCTTTTTGTAATGTTGTGGTGTATGTTTTATTCGAGGAATGCTTAATTTTCCAGAGGAAGTTTGTATTACAGTCTCTTTTTCATACCTACATAGCTTATTAATGTTTTGTGATTTAGTTGGTTTGAATCATATCCAAAAATTTTTCTTCATTGATAATAGTAATACCGAGTTTTACCCCTTTTTCGTATTTACTTCCGGGGTTTTCACCTACAAGAAGATGGGTGATTTTTTTTGAAACAGCTGAAGTTACTTCTCCGCCACGCTTTATAATTTCTTCTTTTGCCAGTTCACGAGGTTTAAAGGTTTCAAAGCTTCCCGTTACGACCCATTTTGTTCCATCTAAGGAGGAATTGAGTTTTACGTTTTCAAAGCCAGCGTCGTGACAATTTAAGCCACAATGTATAAGCTCATAAATTAATTCAAGGTTTTTTTTGTCCTGAAAATTTTTCTTTAAAGCTGTTACCGTTTTTTCTCCAAAGCCATCAATTTTTAAGAGGTCTTCCTCACGACATTCATGAAAAAGAGCAATAATTTTTTCAAAGGAGTTGTATCCGTTTTTTATCAGCAACTCAGAAGCTTTTTTTCCTAACTCGTCAAATCCAAGTGAGAAAAGAACTGTCATGAAAGGTTTTTCCTTGCTTTTTTCTACCGCATTCCGGATGAGTTTGATTTTTTTTTCGCCAAACCCTTCTCTGTCAATAAGTTTTGTGTAATCAAAACGGTATATATCTGGAACAGAGGTTATAAAACCTTCATTAAAAAGAAGTTCAATAGTTTTTCCTCCAAGGTTTTCAATATCCATTTGATCTCGTGATACAAAAAACTTCAGGTTATTTAAAATTCTGTCTTTACAATTTCTATTTTTACAAAAGAGGTGGGCTCCATCATCCTCCAAAAGGGAATTACAGGATGGACATTCTTTTGGAAGTTTAAAGGTTGAGTTGCCAAGTTCATTTTTTTCCAAAACTTTTTCTACTGCAGGAATAACATCGCCTCGTTTGGATATGGCAACAATATCACCTATTGCCAGTTCCAAAAGATTGATATACGTTTGGTTATGCAAAGTCGCTTTTGAAATTGTTGATCCTGCCAAAGCAACAGGTTCAAGGATTGCCAGAGGAGTGATTCTCCCGGAACGGCCTATTTGAACAGAAATATCATTTACGGTTGTTTGTGCCTGAGGTGATTCAAATTTATAGGCAACTGCCCATTTTGGGTGATGGCCGGTAAAACCAAGGTCTTCCCGTATAGATATTGTATTAATTTTGACCACCAGTCCATCGATTTCATATTCAATACTTTTACGCTTTTCATTA